>JAJFLF010000051.1 GCA_021772845.1 Mariprofundus sp. | reverse complement strand
AAGGACTTGAACTTATTTCAGTTGCTGGGGCCAAGATTCCTGTTGCTACAGGCAAACTGGAAAAGAACTCTTCTGTAATTTCTTCTTTTGCCAAGGGTGGCGTGGTAGAAATTAATGAGGCGCTTTCTGTAATCAATCAGGCCCGTGGAAGCGTTGAAACATTGACTGCAAACAGTGGTGATATCAGCGATAAAGCAAGTCAAGTGCTTCAATCTTTAGAGCAGATTCAGGACGTTGCGGATGAAGCAAATTTACTGGCTTTGAATGCATCAATCGATGGTGGATCATCTATCACACATGAAGTACAACGTATGGCCGAACAGATTCGTGGTTATACAGATGAGATTCGTACGTCTATCGCAGGCGTCACCAGCGCGTCAGGCAATGTTGGAAAGTCGACGAGTGAAAGCATCGCTTATGTCGATAAAAGTGTGGGCGTCATCAAGAGCACGGCAGATATGTTAAACAGAATTGAAACTCTGTCTGAAACCAATGGACAATCTTCTGTCGTGATTGTGAAAGCAATTGAACTTCAAAATGAACGCAATAAAAAGATCCTTCATGTTTTGAAACATATTTCACAACTATTGCACAGCTCAGATGATAAACTACAGGCCTATCAGGAGGCTTCGATACGTTTGACAGAAGCATCTGAAAGCCTGCAAAACATGAGCTGATTACTATTCGATGACCAAATTTGATATGAGCAGTTTCCTGGCGGAGTTTTTTGATGAAGCCAGGGGCCGCTTATTAACTATCAATCAAAAGCTCGTTTTACTTGAGGCAGGCAATCTTGATGAAGTTGGGTTGACTCAGCTTCGTAGAAATGTGCATACCGTCAAGGGTTCTGCGCAAATGTTGGGCGTTCAGGATATCATTGATTTATGTCATCTGTTCGAAGATGCATTAGAATTAGTTACCATTGATGCTCCCGGTCATGCATTGCCGATGATTCAATTTATGCTCGATTTGCATGATAGCCTGCAATCAAGAGTAAAATATCAAGATGCTGAGGTTCGATTGGATTCAACATTGAAACAGATAAAATTTGAGCAATTAAAGAAAGATTTAAATGGCGAACTGGATTCCATTGAGACTAAAGTTGGCAATAAAGTGAAACCTGCGCAAAACGTAGATAATCAAGTCACTGCTAAATCAGTTGAAAATACTGCTGATAAATCTGTTAGCAAAACAGATGAAGTCGCAGATGAAAAGGCTGCGGGTAAAGCAGTAAATCCACCTAAAAAAGTACGCCGTAAAAAGAAGACGATGGTTTCTCAAAACCTTATTGCAGCTGTAATGGGCAGTTTTGAGGGATCGCTTGATAACCCTGCAGATAAAGAACATGACCAGCGTGTCATTGATGAGGCAAAAGCTGAACCTGAGACAAAAGCTGAACCTGAGACAAAAGCTGAACCTGAGACAAAGGCTGAACCTGAGACAAAAGCTGAACCTGAGACAAAGGCTGAACCTGTATCTGTAGCGGTTAAACCGGGCCGTAACGTATCTCTGGCAGCATTAAATTTTCGTACTGATGAAGCTGCCTTAGATGGTGAAGATGCTGCTTCCAAAAAAGCTTCAAGTAGTTTTCTACGTGTTGATCGCAGCCGCCTGAACCAGCTCTCAAATCAGATTATTGAGTTGGCTTCTATTCGTTACCGGGAAGATTCAGTAGAGATGCAGCTGCAAAATATCACCCGTGATTTTCGAAAACTGAAAGAAAAAAAGATGTCCACAGATACACACCCTTCGATCTTGTTGGCTTCGATGCAAACAGAAATGGACCGTCATTTACGACAACTTCAACAGATTAGCGCTTCATTGTATCAACAACAAAATAACACATCTTCCACATTAGATGGTGTGCGCGATCAAGTCTTGGGATTGATGCTTAGACCCTTAAGCGCTGTTTTCTCCGTGTTTCCACGTACCGTACGTGATATTTCCGCGCGAAGTGGGAAATCTGTAGAGTTATTGGTCACCGGCGATTCTGTTGAAATGGACCAAATAGCAGCTGAATCGTTGACGGAACCATTGATTCACTTAATTAATAACGCAGTAGCCCACGGCATAGAAGATCCGGATGAGCGAGTGGCCTGTGGTAAACCGGCCGATGGACAGATCACGATTTCTGCAAAACAGGAAGGCAATATTATCCATCTTGATGTTACAGATGATGGTAATGGTATGGATGTTGATGCGATCAAGGAAAAAGCCATCATTAAGAATATTATCAACCAGTCAGAAGCTGATGACATGGATGAATCAGAAATACTTGAACTTATTTTCCATCCTGGTTTCTCAACGCTGGAAGAAGTTACTGAACTTGCTGGTCGTGGCATGGGCATGTCCATTGTACTGGATGTGATGCGCGAATTAACTGGTAATATTCATATTCATAGTCAGAAAGGGCAGGGAACACGCTTTAGCATGACTTTCCCGGTAAGCTTAACCGTTCAAACAGCCAAACTGTTCCGTATAGGTAGTCAGCGTTTCGCTATGATTGCCAGTTTGGTAGTCCAGGCGATGCCATTAAAAGATCAGGAAATCAAAACTGGTTCGGGGCCATTTAGTAAAGGTTATATTACGTATGAAGATCACCGGGTTCCTGTCATTGATTTGCGAGATGCGATGGGTGGCCAGAGTAGTAATGATGTGGCTGAACAAGCTCAAATATTGGTTGTTGAACACTTGGAAGGTTATCTGGCTATTGTTGTTGATGAGGTGTTGGCCAACTCCGAAATCATGATCCGTGAACTAGACCCATATTTGAAACACTATCAACCGGTAGGTTTGATGGGCTGCACTATCCTGAATGATGGAACGGTGCATTTAATCATCGAACCGATTGGTTTAAAAGAGATGTGGCGTACTGCTCCCGATGCTGATGTAGCTGGGGAGAGCTCCAGCAATAACGAGCCCAAATTCAATCAACGTATTTTACTTGTCGATGATTCCAGTATCGCACTGAATATTGAGAAAAAGATGTTTGAAAAGATGGGCTTTGCAGTGGATACAGCCATGGGAGGGAAAGATGCCCTCGAGCATGTTGCTCTAAATAGTTACGATCTCATCGTTACAGATATTGAAATGCCTGATATTGATGGCATCACATTAATTAAGAAACTGCGTCTCGAAGCAAAATATAAAAAGCTGCCTATTATTATTATCGCAACACGTGCACTGGAAGATGAGCGCCAGCGTGCGGTTGATGCCGGTGCAAACGCTTATCTCTCCAAGCGCCAACTTAAGGGTGGTGAGGCTGATTTATTGGCGATTTTATCTAAATTATTACGATAAAGACGTCTTTTTTTGTAGCTGTAGAGAGGTGATTCAAATCACATATGCATCATAACTCAGGCCTCAGACTTGTATAAGTCAACGTCAGGAGGCTGATATGATTATTGAAATGAACAAACCAGAACTCATGGAAGATCTACAAAGCAAAGTAGAGATCATAGCAATAGTGGCAATGGTGGTTGGTGTTTTAGGATTCGCGACCTCCATTTTTTAATCGAATATCCTTTTCAAGAAACCACCTTTTGGGGTGGTTTTTTGCGTGTGTTGGGTTTTTATCACCTCAATCAGTTCTAATATTTTTAGAAGTGATATCGGAAAATAAAACAACGAACAAATCACTTGAGTCTATGTATCTGCTGGGTATGCTTCGCGACATCGTAGTGAATGGCCGGCATAGCTCAGATGGTAGAGCAGCTGATTTGTAATCAGCAGGCCACGGGTTCGATTCCTGTTGCCGGCTCCATTTCAATAGTCCCTTTTTCATTATTCACACAAACAAACTCACACCTGTTTTTATCTGTTCGAAGAAGACCTCTCTCATGGAATAATAGTTCCTTAGCCTTGATGAAAGGGGGGGCTAGATCTTTCTACATGCCTTACAAAAACATATGGTTGAATTATGAAATAAAGAGACAAGTATAAATAGATGTTCCATATAGTTGATGATGATTCGACTCTGGGAGAGATACTGGCTGAATTAATCAGCGTGTTTGGTTATGACGTTACACTCTTCAGTTGTCCTGTTGAATATTTGAATCTTATAAAATCACCTGAATATGTGAGTCCAATAGCTATCATTAGCGATGTAAAAATGCCTAAGATGAGTGGTTATGATTTCATGCATCAAGTGAAACAGATAAATCCACAGCAGAAGTTTGTGATGATTACCGGAACCCCTGAAATGGAACATACCCATAAACAGATGGCTTGCATGTATCTGTGTAAACCCTTTGCACCAGCCGCACTTAAAACAATGGTTGATGTCTTGATGCGTTGCCAACACAGATGCTGTTTACAGGATGATGAGCACATTGATGATAGAGCTAAATTTCATATCAATTGCTGGGCATGTCCTCATGGTTATAATAAATAAATATTCGTTTATGCCTGAACTAGTAATTTAGCTTGATAGCTCTATTCATTATCTCTTCGAAATATATTTTCCATAAGTGCGATGAATCTTTTTCTCGGCTTCAAGCCAGTCGTGTATTTGGTGTTCACCTTTAAATTCGCGTTGCTCAGCTAAATAATAAGCGGCTTCTGCAATCATCTTCTTCTTCAGCTTTTCGGGGTTGCTTGTCGTGACTTTCCTGATGGTTTCTTTGATAGGCATAAACACTCCACTTTAATCTATAACACGAGAGATGATCAACAACGCATAGTGAGACAGATAAATATCCGTATGATGATTATAGCAGAATATAGTGTTTAAGGGTGAAAAGGAGATAAGCCTGAAAAAAAACAGCAGAGAGGGAGATATGTTTGGGTTTGAAAAAAAAGGAGCTACGTTTCCGTAACTCCTT
>JAJFLF010000006.1 GCA_021772845.1 Mariprofundus sp. | reverse complement strand
CACATGTGGTGAGTATTTATCCGGATTGGAAATACGGTGGGATGATAGCCCTGAAGGCTGCGGGACATCAGGTATGGCGATTAAAACCGGCCTGGCCCAGAAAGAAGATGATATTGAACATTCCTCAAACTTTCAGCCCTGGCAAGAGGAGGCCCGGAAATATGAGCTGCGGTCAAATCTTGCTGTGCCTCTGATATGTAGAAGGAAAAAGGTGATTGGTGTTCTAAACCTGTACAGCCATGAAGCAGGGTTCTTTACCGATAGGCGGATGAAATTACTTGAAGCGTTTGCCAATCAAGCGGCAACAGCAGTAGAGAATGCACGTTTACTGGATAGCCTTGAACTGCGGGTGAGGGAACGCACAGAGGAGCTGGAAGTAGCCCGTGATCAGGCGGATGCAGCCAATCGGGCGAAGTCCACCTTCCTGGCCAATATGTCGCATGAATTGAGAACGCCGTTAAATTCCATTCTGGGCTTTAGTGAACTGCTGAGTATGGATACCGTCCACCCCTTACAGGAAGATCAACAATCTCATCTTGCTTTTGTCATGGAAAGTGGCCGCCGTCTGTTGAACCTCATCAATGATTTGCTGGACCTGTCCAAGATTGAAGCGGGTAAAATGGATATGAATAAGGAGTTATTTCAGGTCAGGGATTTATTGGATCACGCTCTGGAACATCATGCGCATGCATTTGAGAAACAGGGGCTGGCCTACCAATGTGAATGTGAAGATGATGTCGGCTGGTGTGGAGGAGATATCCAAAAAATTCAACAGGTATTGGATAATCTGTTGGTCAATGCGATCAAGTTTACGCCTGCCGGTGGTAGCGTGACTGTTGTGGCAACACGCATCAATAAGACAGATGTCACGATGCATATTCCCGATGCAACTGCAGATGCGTTCATTAAGGTAAGCATTGTGGACAGTGGCATAGGCATAAGACCGGATGATTTTAACCGGCTGTTCCAGCCATTCCAGCAACTCGATGGTCAACTTAACCGAAAATACGAAGGTACCGGACTTGGTTTGGCCTTGTGCAGGAGAATTATCAATATGCACTGTGGTGAACTGTTTCTTGAATCAAGTGAGCTGGATAAAGGCAGCACGTTTACCTTCATGATACCGGTCGAGACGGCAGATTCATGAGTATCAAGGAGTTTTCACGACAGGTTCAAAAATTGAATGGCGAGCATGTCGAGTGTGGTTTTTGGGGTGATGTTGATCAAAGAGGTGTAGAGCATGCATAGCAATGGGCCGGGGATGAATAAAGAACAAGCCAAACTGTTGATCGTTGATGACAGTGAGTCCAATCGATTAGTGCTCATGTATCAACTGGAAGACCTCGGATATGCATTTTTGATGGCAGAAGGGGGCCAGCAGGCACTTGATCTGCTTGAACATGAAGAGGTGGATTTGATTCTGCTCGATATCATGATGCCGGATATTAATGGTATAGATGTATTAAAGAGCATCAAAGGTAACGCATCTTTACGTGAAATTCCGGTGATCATGGTGACAGCATTGGGGGTGGAGGAGTCTTTACCTGAATGTTTGGAACTCGGAGCCAGTGATTATGTCAGCAAACCCGTGCAAAAGACGATTCTCAGAGCGCGAGTGAACTCTCAGTTGGCACGCAAACGGGCCATGGATGAAGTGCAGGCATCACGCCTGCATCTGGAGCAGATGGTTGAGGAGCGAACCAGTGAATTGCAATCGACGATGAAGCAGCTATATCAGGCCCAGAAAATGGAATCGATCGGCACTTTGGCTGGTGGTTTGGCACATGATTTTAACAATGTGCTATCAAGTATTACAGGAAACCTGTTTATGATTAAACAGGATGCTGGAGACAGGGAAAAAGTGCACCATCGTGCAGCTCAGATTAATGCATCCTGTGTGCAAGCCAGTGAACATATCAGTCAGCTATTAAGTTTTTCCAGAAAGGAATCGGTCGAATTGGCGAGGGTTGAGATGTCTGCTTGTGTGAGGGCCGCCTGCGAAATGGCCGAAGTGGCGATCTCCAGTAACATTGATTTTCATGTGAACTGTTCAGAAGAACCTTTGTTCGTGCGTTGGAATGAAGCGCAGGTTCAACAGAGCCTGCTTAACCTTATTATTAATGCCAGTCATGCCCTGGAAGATGTGGAGCAAGCAAACATTCAAGTTGATCTAACTTTATTCAGTAACAATCCGGCCTTTATGCATGAACATCCAACGATGACGGATAAGTATTATGTCTGCCTTTCGGTGAGGGATAATGGTTGTGGAATGTCTGCCGAGGTGAAAGATAAAATGTTTGAACCGTTCTATACAACCAAGGGGGTGGATAAAGGAACCGGCCTTGGTTTGGCGATGGTGATTACCTCGGTAAACAATGCAGATGGCATCATCGAAGTAGAAAGCGAGGTGGGTAGTAGCACGGCATTCGTGATGTATTTCACGCAGGTGCAGTGAAACGGTCAGAGGCAATAAGTCTCCAGCATAGCTAATAAGCAGCTATGCTAGCCCACGGCAGCATTTGTAAATAATGTGGGCTAGGGATTTATAGTATTAACAACACGGTTCCGACCATTTTCTTTTGCCTGATACAGTGCCTGATCAGCAGCTCCAATCAGAGCTTCAGGGTTTGAAAGATGATCAGGAACCATTGTCGCTGTGCCGATACTCACTGTAACCATGCTCCCGGCTGTTGAAAATGCATGTTCAATGTTCAGATCAGAGATAGAGCCCAGAACGGCTTGCGCTACCTTTAATGCACCGGGTTCATCCGTATTGGCCAGTATGATGGTGAACTCTTCACCACCGTAACGGGCAGCCAGATCGGATGCCCGTTGAACACCATCGCCCAACGCTGCCGCCACCTTTATCAAACAGTCATCGCCAGCCTGATGACCATAGTGATCATTAAAATCCTTAAAATGATCCACATCAATCATGAGTAGAGAGATAGGCGTCTTTTCACGTGTTGACCGCTTCCACTCATAAGCAAGCGTTTCGTCAAAACATCTTCGATTGGCCAAACCGGTCAGTCCATCCATAGATGAGAGCCGTCTGAGCTCCCGCAGTAATAGATCAGCCTGCAGATGTTTCACATAAGCTTCAGCGTGATAACGCAATCTGGCAAGCAACTCCACCTTATCCGGGAGCTTCACCAGATAGTCATTGGCCCCCGTGGCAAATGACTCAGCTTTGATTTTTGCCTCCTCCTTGGAAGAGAGCACAATGACAGGCGTGTGTTTTGCATGCTCGGATGCCCTGTACTGTTTAACCAGCGTCAATCCATCCACTTCCGGCATCACCAGATCCTGAAGAATCACCGCAGGATGAATTTCAGCAGCCATTTGCAACGCATCATTACCATTTTTACAGTAGTGCAGTTCCAGATCGTCAGCTTCAATAAGCATACGGCGGACTGCTTCGCCAATAATCATCTGATCATCGACCAGCAGAATGCGATAGGGTTTTGGTACCAGTAAGTCTAATTCAGCATCAATCTGACCTGTCTCATCTAACATGCTGCTCTCTCCTCCATTTTACCAACATCGATTTTGTAATAAGTCTGTTATTGCTCTGCCAGCTTTAGCTGATTGCGTCCACCCGCTTTGGCCCGGTAGAGCGCCTGATCTGCCGCCAGCAACAAGCTATCGGCTCGTTTTGATTGCTCTGAAACTGTACTGGCTATACCCAGACTAATGGTGACATAATCAGAGCAATCTGAATTCGGGTGTGGTGTCTTCATCTCTTCCACTTTCAGACGAATTTTCTCGGCGATTTTCTCGGCACCCTTAGCATCAGTACCGGGAAGCAAGACTACGAACTCTTCACCACCATAGCGGGCAACCAGATCTCCCGGCCGGCTTATACTACTCGATAACACCCCCGCCACTTTGCTTAGACACTGATCACCCTGCTGGTGACCCAGTTTATCATTATATTTTTTAAACTGATCAATATCGATCATGATAATGGAGATAGGCGTTCCATCACGGCCAGTTCGACTCCACTCGTCACGAAACACCTGATCAAAATAGTAACGGTTGGCAATATCGGTCAGGCTGTCATGGGTGGAAAGATGTAGCAGTTTCAGATTCATTTTTTCGAGTTGTCGCTGGCTCTCCTGCAGTGCACGATAGGTATCATCGCGCTGCTTTTTGTGAATATACCATTGCGAGTGGTATCGGATACGAGCCAAGAGCTCAAGCTTGTCGGGCAGCTTCACAACATAATCGTTAGCACCCCGTGCAAATGCCTCGGCCTTCACTGCAGGGTCCTCTTTGGCTGATAGCACAATAATCGGGATCTCTTTTAACAGAGGGTCGGCACGGTATTGCTGTACCAGCTTAAGGCCATCGATATGCGGCATAATCAAATCTTGAAGGATCAGCGTAGGGTGAATGCTGGTCACCATGTCCACGGCTTCCTGCGCATCCATGCAGTAGTGAAAGTCAATATCGCTTTCATCATCCAGCATACGCCGAATGGACTCAGCAATGATGGGCTGATCATCAACCAGTATAACCATGATCGGATGCATGGGTAGCCCAACATCAGCGGGTGCTTGTGAAATACTGTTACTTGGCACGGTTACCTCCCTGTACAGATGCGGATGGCGCATGAACCTTGCCCTCATCACCATCAATCAAACAAATAAGTTCAGGCCCAATGCTGTCCAGTGGCATGATCTGTTTGGCTGCATTCATCTGTGCAGCAGCCTTGGGCATACCGTAGATGGTGGAGCTCTGCTCGTCTTGAGCAATGGTAATCCAGCCGTGATTCCGCATAGCCAACAATCCATCGGCACCATCATGGCCCATGCCAGTAAGCAGTACCCCCACAGCTTCTCCCTTCCAGTGTTGAACAAGACTGTGAAAAAACACATCAGCTGATGGACGGTAGGGGTTATCCACCGGATCAGTGGTGTAATGCAGTGTCCCCTTTGCTGTCATGGTAAGGTGTTCATTGGTACCTGCCAGCAGAATTTCTCCCACTTTCGGCTGGTTGCCTTCACAGGCAAGGCGAAGCGGCATCGGCGTCACAGCATTCATCCAGTCAGCCATACTCTGTGAAAATTGCACATCGATATGCAGGATCACTACGATTGCCGCTGCAAACTCTTTGGGTAGCGCTGACAGCAGCTCAACCACTGCACTCGGCCCTCCTGTGGAGGTGCCAATAGCAATCATCGTATCTCTACTGCCCTGAACACGTTGTATTTTCTGTAAGGCATCCAGATGCCTGCGCTCACGGATCGTTACGCGAGCAATACGGTGCATCTTTTGTAACATGGCTGACAAGCCGACCTCTCCAACCGGGTCGGGCAACTCAAGCGCATCAAATGCACCTGACCCTAGGCCTCTGAATACCAGACTCCTCTGCTGCTGCAGAGACGTCGTAAGCAGTAAAATCGGGCAATCCAGAAACAATCTAATCTGATGCAATAGATCAATCGTCTGATCGCCGCAGAGGTCAATATCCAGCAGCAGGATATCGGGGTCGGATTCACCGCAATATTTTATGACTTCGGCTTGGCTGCCGCTTGCCCAGAGCAGATCGTTTCTAGCGCCTTCAGGCAAGCACTCCTTAATGGCATTGAATCGTTTGCCGGCTTTGCCAGCAAACGCCAGTGTCATGCGGTAGAGACGACGACGCTCCTCAGTCGCATCAATCATGATTCGGTCTCTGCTCCGAGCAGATCTGCCACCATATGAATCAGTGCATCATCATGAAAACTGCTCTTGGTCAGATAGGCATCGGCACCGGCATCCAGCCCTCGCATTCGATCCTCTTCACTCTCTTTATAGGAGACGATAACAATCGGCATCGACATCAATTTTGCATCTGCTCTGATATGGCGAACCAGTTCAATGCCATCCATGTGCGGCATATCAACATCGGTCAGCACCAGATCAAATTTACCGGCGCGCACCGAATTCCAGCCATCGGCACCATCTACAGCAATCTCAACCTCATAACCTTCCGCTGCCAGCAGCTTTCGCTCAACTTCACGCACTGTGATCGAATCATCTACAATAAGGATGCGCTTGTGTTGGCCGGAAGACGCTGTGGCACCGCTACGACTCACCAGCTCATCGCCCTGCTGGATGATTTTATCAACCGACAGCAACATGTCCTTCACATCAATGACCAGCAACATAGAACCGTCATCCAAAAGCCCGGTCGACTGGATATCCCTGATCTTACCGAGCCGTGGGTCCAGTACCTTCTCGGTCACATTTTTCTCACCAAGAAAACGTTCCACAATCAAGCCATAGGTTAACTGACCATCGCTGATCACCACGATCGATATCTGCGGCTCTGGCTCTGAGCTCTGCTTTAAGCCCAGTATCTGACAGGCAGAGATAAGGCCGATATGTTCACCGTTGTCGGTCAGGTAGTGGCGCCCTTCAACCGTTTCAATCTGATCAGGCTGGCAGATCAGCGCTCGCTTGATTCGGGTTAGCGGTATGCCATATTGCTCTCCTGCCAGCTCAACAATCAGCGCCCGCATGATCGACAGCGTAATCGGTAAACGCAGCTCAAAGCATATGCCCTGACCAACATCTGAATCTGCCTGCAGGGTGCCGCGCAGATCACGCACGGTAGAAGCGACCACATCCAGCCCGACACCACGACCGGAGACTTCACTTACCTTATCTAGCATAGTGAACCTGGGCAGAAACAGAAACTCAATGAGCTCGCCCTGACTCATTTTTTCTGCCATCTCACGCGTCGTCATGCCTTTGGCCACGACCGTACTACGCAGCCCTTCGATATCGACACCCCGGCCATCATCGGAGACCTTGATATTCAGCATACCAGCATGATGCCGCGCCTGAATCCTCAGTACGCCCTCTTCAGGTTTACCATTCTCTCTTCTCTGCTCGGCAGTTTCCAGCCCATGGTCCATGGCATTACGCACCAGATGATTGAGTGGCGCCCTGATTCTCTCGAGAATTTCACGGTCAACACGAGTGCTCTCGCCTATCATCTCCAATCGCACCTGTTTGCCGAGTTCCCTGCCCAGATCACGCACCAAACGTGGCAATCCCTGCAGCGCATCGGAAAATGGCGCCATACGACTGGCTACACTCTGATGTTGCAAGCGCCTGGAGAGGCTGTAAATGGTTCGCTCCTGCTGTTCCATCTCTGCCAGTTGGCTGGAAAACTGTTGGTTAAAGCCTGTTGCTTTGCCATGGATTTGCTCAAGGTCATGCAAAATATTTTCAGCAGAAACTCCACTCTTAACCTGCCCCTGCAGCCGCGACAGATCCCATTCCACTTCAGCCATACGGCGCCTCAACTGTTGCAGTGTAGAGCTAAACTGACCAAACCACTGCCACTTAACCTGCAGCTCCCCGGCCAGATCAAAGATTTCATCGATCTGTTCCGATGTGATTCGCATTGTTTGAGAGGATGGCTGGTCATCTTTCATCAGCACCGGCTCATCCGGCTCTGAATCGATAACGGCCTTGATCGGGGCCGGCTCTTCCTTATGCTCAACTGTAGCCGCTGTTGGCTGATCATTACCCTGACACAGGGCAGCCAGTGTCGAGACCATAGCATCCATCTCAGCCTGATGGGCGGCGAACCAGCCATCGGCTTGCTCATCATTCAGTAACGAGATGCTGTTGAGCATATCGACAGCGCTCAACAGCCTGTCTACCTGCGCAGACTGCAAGGCTACCTCCCCTTTCTGGACGGCAACAAAACAGTTCTCCATAGCATGGGCAAGCGTTACAGCAGCACCCAGATCAATCACCCGTGCCGCTCCTTTGATAGAGTGAGCAGCCCGCATCATGGTGTCGATTGATTCGACTGATCCAGCCCCCTGCTCCAGCGACAGCAGTCCATCTGTCAGAGTAGCTAGCTGCACTTCGGCATCCATACGAAACAGCTCCAGCATGGAAAAGTCGCCCAGATTACTGCCGCTCATCGCAGCCCCCTGACCAGCCGCTCATACAGGCTATGCTCATTGAGCAGGGCAACATGGTGCTCCTTCCAGTCAAACATACCGGCAACCGATTCAGCCATACTCGCCGACAGGGTGGCTGGAACAGCTTTCAGATCAGCGGCCTGATAGCGGTGCATGGCACACAATTCCGAGACAGGAAAAACCAACGTATCAGCTCGGCTCCAGGCCCTGATCATCCAGGCATCTGCCGTGGGCTGATCAAGTGCATCTGCGATACCAAACAACTGCCTCAGCGATACCAGTAGCTTCAACTCGCCCCTGAGAGTCACCATGCCCTGTAGTATGGATCCCTGTACATGTGGAATCTGATGGGTGGTGAGAGCGGGCATCACTTCCCCGACCTGACTGGCAGCAAAACCGAAGTATTCGCTGCCAATACGGAAGATCAGCACGGCTGTGCCTTTATTACCCTGCCGTGCATTGGCCTGAGCAATCAGTTTACCCCAATGCTGCGTATAACCCCTCGGCATGGGTCGCTCCAGCAGTTGCCGTCCTGCCTGCTTGAACACTTTGCAATCACGACAGCGCTGAACCGTTGTCAGTTCATCGCACGAACGATCGCCCCAGATTCCTACGCTGTTCCAGCATTGCGTGACATTCACCTGATCGCTGTTGATATCCCTGCTCATGCCGTGGCCTGCCTTTGCAATACGCGCTCACTGCGTTGCCTGAATTTTTTGGCATCCGAACCATGACCCTCTTCATCCATGATGATAGAGAGGCAGACAAGGGCCTGATAATGGTTGGGCTCCAGATAAATGACCTTACGCAACAGATGTGCTGCCTTGCCTTTTTCACCGCGTGAGTTTTCAATCATAGCCAATAGAAAGTAGGCCTGAGCCGAAGGACCATGCTCTTCAAGGTGAGCCTCACACAGGCTTTCGCTTTCATCTGTTTTGCCTGCATTGGCCAGCAATGACGCTTGTTCCAGGCTGTCTTGCACCTGCTGTTTCTGATCGGAGCTGTGCTTTCTCGCTTGCAGCCGCTTTTTTGCCTGTTCAGGATCAAACCTGCGCCGCTCCTGAACAGGTGATCTGCGATCATGTTGAAGTCTCAAGATCGGTGCTACACGCCGCTCTGTCCGCTCATCACTGCGACGATCATCGCTGCGTTTGCGGTAGGAGAATGTCATTGGATAGCGGGTTGATACAAAGGTCCCGAACAGTCGCATACTGTTATCGGCATGGCCCAGGAAGAGCAGGCCATTGGCAGCTAGCAGATGCAGCAGCAGGTCCGTCACTTTATTGCGGGCTGTATCATCGAAATAGATCAGCAGGTTTCGACAGAAGATAACATCGTAGTGCCTGTGTTTGTCTGTAAAGTCCTCATCGAGGATGTTTTTTTGAGAAAAATTGACCAGTTGTTCGACATGCAGATGCAGTCTGTAACCCGCATCTGTGTGGTGAAAATAACGGCTGCGAAAATCCAGTTTCTCGCCACGAAACGAATTTGACCCATAGCAGGCATGTTGTGCCTTGATCAAGGCCGCCTGCGAAATATCAACCGCATCAATATGAAACCTGCTCGGATCCAGGCCTGTATCGAGCAGTGCCATGGCAATAGAGTAGGGCTCTTCACCGGTTGAACAAGGCAGACTCAAGATGCGCAGTGGCTGGTCTAAACCTCTCTGCAGCCACTCATGCATGACAAAATGCTTGAGTGCCTCAAATGCCTCGCCACCTCTGAAAAACCAGGTTTCGGGAACGACCAGCATCTCAATCAGGGCATCCATCTCATTGCGGTCGGTTTCTATCAAGTGTTCATAGCGTGCGATGTTGTCGATGCCTATTTCAGCCATGCGCCGCTCTATCGCCTTGGGCACTGACACATCACCCAGCGATCTGGCATCCAGACCGATGCGTTTAAGCAGCAGAGCCTCTACATCACGATACATCTGCAACCACCGTATCAGCCTGATAGAGCATGCTCTGCACCTCTTCACTGAGCATACTGTTGCAATCAACCAGTTGAACCAGTCCGTCATCACTCTCAAAGGCCTTGCCAAGATAGGGGGCGGCCTTCACACCTGTATCAGCCAACATAGAGAGATCACAGTGCAGTGTATCGGTGACGCGCTCAGCCATAAGGCCCAGTAGTTGCGGCTCTCCTCCGGCAGTCGTGAAATTGACCACGATGATGCGTGTGCTCATTACCCTTTTCGCCGGCATGGCAAAACAGAGGAGACAGGCATCAATCACCGGCACCTGCCGACCACGATAGCGCATGATGCCGGCCACCCAGGCGGGTGCTGCAGGAATTTTTTTCAAACTGACAACAGGGGTGATCTCTACGACACCTGTCGTATCCAGCGCAAAACGCTCATCGCCCAAACTGAAGCAGAGTAGAAACATCGGCTCAGCTATGCCTCTTGATTTCAAAGATGGCGGCCGCTTCATGCAGCTGACGAGCGGTCTCATGCAGACCGCGAATCGTGTCATTGGTTTCACGTGCCGATTCAGCACTGTGCTTGGCAGCTTCACTCAGGTTTGTGATCACATCGCTGATCTGACTACTACCCTGAAGCTGCAGCTGCAGCCCTTCATTGACAGCTTCAACATGTGGCGCCAACGATTGGATCTGATCAACAATAACACTCATCTGATCACCGGCATGGCGGGAATCGCTGATGCTGTTTTCCAGCTCATCGGTGAATTTATCCATACTCATGACACCGGCTGATACCGCAGACTGTACTTCGCCTACAACCTGTTCGATATCATAGGTGGCTACCGCAGTCTGATCCGCCAGACGGCGAATCTCAGTGGCTACAACAGAGAAGCCCAAGCCATACTCTCCTGCCTTCTCCGCCTCAATAGCGGCATTCAGGGAGAGCAGGTTGGTCTGATCTGCCACTTTATTGATAGTGGTAACCATATTGGTGATATTGCCGGCTTTATCACTCATATCGGCGAGCTTGGCCGAAATATTTCTCGATGCTTCATTGATCCGGTTCATGGTCGCATCCATCTGATCCAGTAGTTCATTGCCATCGGTCGCAGCCAGAGCCGTTTCATGACTCAGCTTGTTCACCTCAGCCATTTTCTTCCCGAGCTCGATGGAAGTGGCAGAAATCTCTTTGACTGAAGCGGCCACTTCACTGGTCGAAGCAGCATGCTCGGCAGCTGTGGCCTCCTGCTCTTTGCTCGATGCGGCAAGCTGGGTGAGTGCGCTGGAGAGGTGGATACCGGACTCCTGCACCTTTATAATCAACATGGCCAGCTTATCCACCATGCTGTTGATGGCGCGGCCTACCACCCCCAGTTCATCCGTACTGTTCACAGCCACCTTGCGGGAGAGGTCCCCTTCAGCCACTTTGGGGATAAAGACGGCCATGTTAGCCAGTGGTGTGGACACACTGTGCGCAATAAAACCGGCAATCAGAATGCTTGCCAGCAGTCCTATAATCAGGGATGTGATAATGCTGTGTTTCACACTCACATAATGATCTTGAATTTTCCGATTATCGGCTGCAATAGCGAGGCCAATCTGCTGTTCCAGTGCTGTCAGATCAGCCATCACCTGTTCAAATTCAGTATCAAAGGCTTGATCAACAGCACTGCCAGAGCCTGCCTGCTGCTTACCATCTGCATCGACAAGTTCAATTCTCCGATTTGCCGTCTGAATGAATGTTTTCAAGTCAGCTACAGCAGTTTTCACCAAGCCTATGAGCGTTGCATCGGTCAAAGCCTGATAACTAACAGCCTCTTTCTTGCCGCCTTGCTGGAGAGCCTTCAGATGCCAGAGCGCGAGTGTGAAGTGCTCCTGAATGGACTCTCTGCTGTTGCCGCTGTCGCCTGCTGCCAACTCCTCCAGCCAGAGATGGCCCAGCACCAGCTCCACCTTGGCCTCCATAATTGCATCCCAGGCGGGCGCATTTTGCTCTGCCATATGAGTGCTGTACTCATTGGACTCGGAAATCTGTTGCAGGGTATAGAAAGAGCTGCCCAGAAAGATCAGCACAATGACTGAAAAACCGGCCAGTATTTTGTTTTTTATTGCCATATCAGACCATATATTATTCATATTCACTCCGTGTTAGACCTGTTTAATAGTTCATATCCCTTCAACCATATCATGTATTCATCGATGGGAAGAGGGCGGCTGAAGAAATAACCCTGTGCTACGGCACAATCTCTACCGGTAAGGAACTCTCCCTGCTCTTTCGTTTCCACCCCTTCGGCAACCACTGTGATATCCAGATTAGAAGCCATCTGGATAATGGCCGTAGTAATGGCCATATCATCTGCATCATCTGGAATATCACGTACAAAGGAGCGATCCACCTTAAGGGTGTTTACCGGGAATTTCTTGAGATAACTCAATGAAGAGTAGCCGGTGCCGAAATCATCAATGGACACCTTGATGCCGAGCTTTTTAATGTTTTCCAGTATCTCGATACTCTTGTCTGAATCTTTCATGGCACAGGTTTCAGTCACTTCCAGCTCAAGGAATGATGGATCCAGTCCGGTCTCCTCCAGTGCTTGCATCAACTGTTCGATAAGCGTGTTTGATTCAAACTGGCGGGCAGAGAGGTTTACCGCCAGTGAGTGATTCTTGTATCCGCCATCATGCCATGCCTTTAGCTGATGACAGGCCTCATGCAGCACCCATGCACCGATTTCAATGATCTGCCCGGTCTCTTCCGCCAGCGGCAGGAATGTATCCGGCATGATTAATTCATTGTTCGGCAATACCCAGCGGATCAGAGCTTCTGCCCCGATACATCTGCCTGTGCTCAGGTTGATTTTTGGCTGGTAATAGAGTTGGAATTCGCCTTTCTTTATAGCTTCATCAATCGCCTTTTTCATCTGCATACGCAGCATCAGTTCATCACCCATACTGTGTGTGAAGAACTGATAATTGTTGCGGCCGGTCTCCTTGGCGCGATACATGGCCGTATCCGCGCATTTGATCAATGCTTCAGCATCGGTGCCATCGGTGGGGTACATGCTGATACCTAAGCTCGCGCCAACGCTGCATTCGTGCCCCTGCAGAATGAACGGCTCATTCAGACTGCGGATGATCTTCTCTGCAATATAAGCAGCATCATTGATGCCGTTGACATCCAGCAGGATCAGGGTGAACTCATCACCGCCCATTCTGGCCAGCACATCTGAATCTCGAATACAGCTGCGCAAGCGTCGTGATGCCTCCTGCAGCAGCATATCGCCAACAGGATGGCCAAGCGTGTCGTTCACTTCCTTGAAGCGATCCAGATCCATAAACACCACTGCTGTCTGCTGATGAGTGCGATGCTCTTCCCTTAAAATCTGTCTGAGCAGGGAGTCAAACAGCATGCGATTGGGCAGTCCTGTCAACGCATCATGCTGAGCCTGATGCTCCAGCTGTTCATCTGCGAGCTTGCGCTCGGTGATATCAAAGAAGATGGCCACATAATGGATGATCTCGCCTGCATCATCTTTAATCGCACTGATGGTTTGCCAGATCGGGAATGTGTCACCACTCTTGCGCCGGTTCCACAGCTCACCTTGCCATTTGCCTGTCGTTTTTATGGATGACCACATCTTTTCATAATAGGCGGCATCATGATGCTCGGATTTCAGCAGTCGCGGATTTTTACCGATCACCTCGGCTTCATTGTATCCGGTAATCTGGCAAAAGGCCGGATTAACCGACTGGATATCTCCAAGCGGGTCAGTCACCAGTATGCCTTCCAGCGAGTTCTCATATACTTTGCCGGCCAGCAGCAGATCTTCCTCGGCTGTTTCCATGCGTTGATTATTGCGATCAGCACCGATGATGTTGGCGCAGGTCTGCTGCATCGGCTGCAGATAACGAAGCAAAACCTCATCATAGCCGACTTCACGATTGGCCAGGCCAACCATGCCTACCAGTTCACTGCCCAGATGGAGCGGAAAACCGAGAAATGCGTTCAGGAGCGGGTGCCCATGCGGCAGTCCACAACGGCGAGGGTCGCTTGCTGGATTATTGGAAATCACCACTTCGCCTGTACGCACGACGTGGCCGAAAAGGGAGTCCATATTATTGAACTCTATTGCCTGCTGTGAGTCATACATCCGGCGTGTCTCTTCGTTCCATGCAATATTGGAAATAGCCAGCGTCCGGATATAGGGACTGTCATCAGGGTGTTTCAGCACAACGCCAATAAAACCGTATTCGCTTTGGCCCAACGCAAGAAGGTCCTCGAGTATCTGCTTGAACAGTGCTTGCCGATCGTTCTGGGAGACGAAAACAGAGAGTGCACGCGTAGTGGCCTGCAACATCTGATCATGTTGATGTAATTGCTTGTCGGATGCCTTCCGAGAGGCGCTGCCCCTCCACCAGGAGAGCAATACTGCGACAAATAGAAGCGTAGCAATCAGTATAGTGCTATTTGATAGTAGCTCACCCATGTATCATCGTTCCTTGTCCGAGCCATCCGACGGGGAGGCCAGAAGCTCTCGTATCTGTGGCAGTACCGACTCTTTCAGGCAGTAGAAGTCACTCTCCATATTGATCAACGGAATCACTTTCTCCGCTAGCACAACCAGAGCTTCAAGCAGTATCACTTGCGCTTCACTCACGTCGTTCGGCAAATGCAGACGCAGATAACGCGCATAGGATGCCCCCAGTCTGGCCAACTCACCGATATCCTCCCGGTGCACCACCCTTGAAGCACCATTGATGGTGTCGAATTCCTGATGAATCTGATCAAAAGATGATGCGGAAAACTCCCCCGCACGAGACTTATTCATAATGATTCGAATCTGACCAATCCGGCCAATATATTCGGCCTTGAACAGGGGCCAAAGGTCCTGCTCGTGATTACTCACTGCTCACCGCCTTTTGCAGATAGGATGGCATCTCGTTCAGGTTTACCACTTCATCCACAGCCTTCAGTTTCAATGCTGAACCCGGCATGCCATATACCACTGAACTCTCCTTATCTTGTACCAATGTATGGCCTTTGGCCTGATGCAGTGCAAGCAGGCCTGCGGCCCCGTCATCACCCATGCCGGAGAGCAGCATGCCGATCGCCATCTCCCCACAAGTTGCTGCTACCGACTGCAGCAAAGGAGTGGCAGAGGGGCGAAACTGACCGACAAGCGGGGAATCATTGAGGCTGCTGATCAACCTGCCTTTGATACGTGTGACTACCAGATGTTGATTATCGGGAGCTATATAGACGGTGCCTGTAAGCAACGGCTCCGCGTGCCCGGCAATTTTTATCTGCAAGGGGCTGACACTGTTGAGCCATGAGGCGAGCCCCTGTACAAAACCATGCGAGATATGTTGAACAATCACGACAGGCAGGGGAAAGTTGGCAGGCAAACCGGAGAGAATAGCCTTGAGTGCCTGCGGCCCTCCGGTCGAACAGCCAATAGCCAGCAGTTCATACGGCTTGAATAAAATCGCTTTGTGACGGACCACTTCAGCAGGTTTGATGCGTGTCTCTTTCTTTTGTCGCCTGACCACTTTGACACTGGCCATGGCGCGAATGGTCTGGATCATATTGCGGCGGCCTGCATCATAACTCGGATGTTTTGGGCCAAAGGGTTTCTCTATCACGGCCAGAGCACCCATCTCTATAGCACGGAAGGTGATACGTAACTCTTCGGCATCGACACTGGAGCTGATCACCACGATTGGTACGGGCTCTGTGCTCATGATCTCGCGTGTGGCTTCGAAACCATCCATGACAGGCATACGGATATCCATGGTGATCAGATCGGGTTTCAGCTCATGCGCCAGGCGCACCCCCCTCCTCACCATTGCGTGCATGGCCAACCACTTCAAAGTCGCTCTCTGCCGACAGCATGGCTTTGAGCAACATGCTTACGACGATCGAATCTTCAACAATAAGAATGCGAATCATGCGTTTACCGCCTCAGTGCATCGTTTTGGCAACGTGCTCACCATCATATCAACTGCTCAACAAGCGCAAGCAGCGCCTTGCTTTCAAACTGGCTTTTGACGATATAGGCATCGGCCCCTGCATCAACGCCCCGTTTTTTATCCGCATCATTGGCCAGTGATGTCACAATGATGACCGGCGTTGATTTAAGGGTGGCATCGCCCTTGATCTTCGTTGTCAATTCAAAACCATTCATGAGCGGCATCTCGACATCGGTGATGATGAGATCGAAATGCTGGTTTTGCAGTATATCCCATGCCTGGCTGCCATTCACCGCCAGCGTGGTGGTATATCCTCTGCTTTCCAGCACACTCTTCTCCAGTGTGCGCGTGGTGATCGAATCATCCACCAGCAGGATGCGCTGGCTGGCCGTAGCCCTGCGCTCTTTACCTTTGAAACTGATGGAGGAGCCGCCACTAAGTGCGCTATCGAGCAGGGCATTGGCATTAAGCACCATCATCACGCCCAGGCTGGCACTGACCGCGGCCCCCATCACATGTGGCAGTGATGTCAGGGGTAGCATTAGCGATTTAACAACAATTTCCCGTTCCTGCATGACCTCATCCACCAGAAAAGCAACCGCCGCCACCCCTTTTCGGATAATCACCAGCGACAATGCAAGATCCTGCTCAATGCTTTTAACTTTATTCAGGCCGAGTGCATGCGTCAGAGAGCGCAGTGGCACAGCGCGGCCTTCGATTAATATGGCCTCATTGCCATCCACCTTGACGATCTCATCAGGTTGAACTGTCATGACTCGGTCAACCGAGGTGGTTGGAATAACATATGTATCGCCGCCAGCCTTAACCAGCAGCCCACGTTCTGAGGTCAGCATGCGTGGCAGAAACAGCTGGAATGATGTCCCTTCATTCAGAACAGTCTCCACCGATACGCGCCCCTTGATATTGGCCAAAGCGCTGCGAACCACATCCAGCCCTACGCCACGACCGGAAATATCGGTGATAATGTCACGTGTCGAGAAGCCGGGGTGAAAGATCAGATCCAGCAGACTGGTCTGATCCATCACCTCTCTCTCATCGGAGCGAATAAGTTCTTTCTTTACGGCCGCATCTGCAACCTTGTCCACATCAATACCTTGTCCGTCATCGCTGACAGTCAGGCAGACTTCGCTGCCTGCAGCACTGAGCATGATGGTAACTGTGCCGGTCTCTGATTTTCCTTTTGCCGCACGCTCATCAGGATATTCAATGCCGTGATCAATAGCATTTCTGATCAGGTGCAGTAGTGGGGCCTTC
>JAJFLF010000050.1 GCA_021772845.1 Mariprofundus sp. | reverse complement strand
TGCCTGTATCGGCATCGCCATGTATCCCGACGACGGCGATGATGTAGATTTGCTGATCAAACATGCCGATATGGCGATGCATGAGGCTAAGGAAACAGGTAAAAATAAATATAAGTTCTTTCAGGATCTGAAGATTGTGGATGGTAAAAGCAGCGAGTGAAGCTTGGTTAAGCAATTCCTGCGACATGATGTTTATTTTCACCTAAATGATGAATGATGGCTGTTGGCCGAAAATGGCATTCGTGTTAATGATGCTTCTATAGCATATCAATTATAAGTCCGCATGATTGAGGGTGGCGATTCTTGCCTAAAATCAATCAAAGAATCTGAACCCTCTCTCATTTTAACAAAAGCTCGTTGCTTCTTGCGAATAGCTTGCTGCCTACGCCTAGTGCCTGTTTGAGCAGCACATCCCGATCCCACGCATTTTCCACCTTGCTGATATTCCACATCTGTTCGATGGTCAGGTTGAGCGGAAAATACCATGGTGATGCCAGAGGAGGGGAGATCAGAGGCCAATCAGTGCCATATATCAACTGCCTTTCTAATCCTGCTGTGCTTATAGCTCTATTGAGATAACCCAGTTTATTGATCTGGGTGAGGCTGGATATATCGGCGTAGATATTGGCATGTGCTTTCATCATGGGCAGCAGCAACTCAAAATTACTGATGCCATCATTTTCTCCAGTCGTGGCGATATGAGCGGCAATGACCGTGAGGCCGAGAGATGCGGGTAGTTCGAGTTTGCGCGGGTCGGCCAGCGCATTGTCTGCTGAGGTAAAAGAGTGCTCATCGCCGGCATGCGTCAATAGTGGCAAATCAAGTTCTATCATTTTTTTATAAAACGGGATGATGGCAGGGTCAGATGGATCGATCTCCATGATCGATGGAATCCACTTGATCAGTATAGCTCCATCCTTTTTGGCTTGCTGCAGACGCTCTAGTGCATCAATGCGATATGGGTTGATGCTGGCTCCAAAATAGAGCTTGTCATGTTTGTTTGCCTGCTCGGACACATAACTATTGGGTACATATACGATAGTTTTTTTGCGATCTAACCCTCCATCTGTAATGACACCATCGAGTGCCAGCAATACGGCAGCGGAGAGATGCCTGGAATCCGTGATCTGTCTGTTGAGATGATCCGCGATGACCTTATCGCCCAGTTTTTCAAGCTCGTCCAGAGAGGTGCCCATCAAGTGCAGGTATATGGGGAAGCGGAAATTATTGCGCAATTCATCGGAAAGAAAACAGCCATTTTTCTCATCAAGGCAGGCGATGTGGCAGTGCATATCCAGAATCGGCGACGTTGGCAGTGGTTGGGGGGCATGCACAGGGCCGGTGAAAAATAGCAGTCGTAAGCAGATGATGCTTATGAAAAGCAGCATGATCCATGTCAAAACTGGTAGGCGTTTTACAGTGTTCATGGATTACCTCTATCAGGGCATGATCCTTTGGGGCTTTTCAGCAGATGCAATGATATGACCAGTGGTAAGTTATATAAAGTTGTTTGTTTACGAGCCTTATATTACCGCTAATGTGTGGGATAGATTGATATCATGCTTGCAGTAGTGATGGATAATAATTGGACGGTAAGCTGTTCTGGATTGTTTGTTTGCAAGGGTTTAGGGCTGATGCTTCGTTGAATTAAATGCCATTTCTGATGCTCTGAATTACGCTTTTGATGCTCTGTACAGGTGCAAGGTTCTGCCCGCAGGGTGAAACTGCTACACTGCCGCAAAATTACTGGCTTGTTAGTATGGGCGATGCTTGAATGCTAATAGCTGAATAAATATAAGATTAAAAAAAGGATATGAGCATGAATGAACAGGAAATGATGGCAATGTATGAAGATGCAGGAGCACTATTGAATGGGCATTTCATTCTTTCCAGCGGCAGGCATTCAGCGCGTTATCTGCAATCGGCTCTGGTATTGATGGATATTGGCAATGCTACTGCACTGGCTGCGGAGTTAATCACTAAAGTTGATGCTGATACGGTTGATATGGTGGTTGCGCCTGCTATCGGTGGTTTGGTGATTGGTCAGGAAGTCGCGCGTCTGATGAATAAACCGTTTATATTTACTGAACGTAAAGAGGGTGAGATGCAGTTGCGTCGTGGTTTTACTATTCCTGATGGCACCAAGTTGCTGGTGGTGGAAGATGTGATTACGACTGGCGGTTCAGTATGTGAATGCATTGCTGTTGTGCGTGAGCATGGCGGAGAACCGGTGAAGATTGTTGCAGTAGTGGATCGTGCACCGGGAGCGGATGGGCGTTTTGACGTGCCTTATGCCACCGCGTTGGAGCTGGATGTGGAAACATATGCAGCTGATGATTGCCCGATCTGCAAAGAAGGTGTGTTAGAAGCTGTTAAGCCGGGCAGTCGTACTGTTAAATAGCTTCCATGTCACAGCTGCTTTTCCCGATAGCTGCGTTGAAAAATGCTCACTTACAACAGTAAGCTGCGCTTTTTTGCCTTGCTCTCGGAAAAATCAGCAGCAACCTGGTAGCTATTGTTGTTTTTGGTAAGGTCTTGTGATGGGAACCACAGTTTTCTGTGATGTTTCCAAGATGTTTGTGTATGTGTTGATAAGGAGTTTTGATGTCTGATCCAGTGTTACGTTGCTTCCCTTTTGGGGGCGTTGGTGAATTTGGTAAAAATATGATGGTCTATGCCATTGATGATGATGCGGTGATTGTTGATTGCGGTATGGGGTTTCCTGAGGCCGGCCAGCATGGCATTGATGTCGTGGTACCGGATATTTCTGCCCTGGATGAGCTCGGTTTGAATATTCACGCGCTGCTATTAACGCATGGGCACGAAGATCATATTGGTGGTTTACCACATCTGTTGCCGAAACTGAATCTGCCCGTTTATGGTACGGAAGTGACACTGGCTCTGGTCAAAAACAAAATGACAGAACGTGGTTATAAAGCTGATTTGCGGGCGCTGCCTGATAACGGTACATGCGTGAATGTCGGGCCGTTCAAGGTTGAAGGTGTGCCGGTAACACATTCAATCATGGATGCGGTTTCTGTTGCTATTCATACGAAACTTGGTGTGATTGTTCATACTGGTGATTTTAAATTTGATCCGTCGCCGATTGATGGTCGCCATTCAGATATTCATCGTTTTTCTCAGCTTGGTGATGAAGGGGTGGTATTGCTGGCATCTGATTCCACCAACGCAACGCGAGCGGGCAGTGGGCCATCTGAATCTGTTGTTGGGCCTGCCATGCGTAGTGCTGTAAGTCAGGTCAAGGGTAAGGTGGTGGTAACCACGTTTGCCTCGAATATGTTGCGTATCCAGCAGGTGATTGATGCCGCTGTTGCATGTGGTCGTAAAGTGGCTGTTGCAGGGCGTAGCCTGGAAAAAAACATGTTAATCACACGCACACTTGCTCGTCTTAATGTGCCTAACGGTGTGTTGGTGGATATTAAACAGATCGGCAATATTCCTGATGCAGAGTTATTGATTATTGCGACAGGTTCGCAGGGTGAATCACGTGCTGCACTGGCGCGCTTGGCGCATGATCGCTTTAGAGGTGTGAGCATTGGGCCGGGTGATGTGGTCATCTTTTCATCCAGTAATATTCCGGGCAATGAACGTGTGATTGCCGGTCTGTATAATCATATTTATCGCCGTGGTGCACGCGTGATGCATGCTGGTCAGGCGCCATTGCACGTCTCCGGTCATGCCCATATACATGAATTGAAGATGATGATGCAGTTGACCAGGCCTAAATTTTTCTATCCCGTACATGGTGAATATAGAAACCTGATGGAACATCGGGATTTGGCTCTGTCCGTTGGCATTGCTCTGGATCATACCATCATGGCAGAAAACGGGCATTCTGTTGAAGTAGACAAAGATTGTGTGAAAGCAGGGCCAGAGTTCCATGCTGGTGCTGTGTTTGTCGATGGTGAAATCCGCGATGAAGTGGATGGTATTGTATTGCGAGACCGCAGGGTATTGGCTGATGACGGTATGATTTCAGCAACTGTGTTGATCTCTCAGCATGAAGGCACGTTGTTGGGTGAACCTGAACTGGTGGCACGTGGTGTATTGCATCAGGATGTTAGTGAAGATGTGCTGGCTAATGCCGCAGCTGCTTTGCAGCAGTTTTTATCTCAGATGGATCAGGAACTTTTGGCTGATATTGATTTGACCAAAGAAGAAGTGCGTCTGTTTGTGCGGCGCTGGTGTAAAAAACATATCGGACGCAGGCCGATGGTATTGCCTGTGGTGCTGGC
>JAJFLF010000049.1 GCA_021772845.1 Mariprofundus sp. | reverse complement strand
ATGCGTTTAATTCAACTCCTGTAAACAAAAGGATCCAGTTGCAAACAATCATTTCAGACAATCACGTCCAAACAATCTGTTTTCAAACTGTTTATTTTCAAACCGTCTATTTTCAAACAATCTGCTTTTATAACAATCTCGTTTTAGACACAAAAAAAGGGTAAGTTTACAACTCACCCATCAATTTCGCGCATACTAACGCGATAGCATTCATGGGGAAAGACACATCTCAATAATGAATCCGCTCAAACGCGTTTATGATGCAATCAACCAATCTCATCACTCTGTTTTCAGCTATGGACAACAACTATTACTCATTCAGTGTCATTCATCCATCTTATTTAACAGATCCTTGAGCCCAGCCAGCCCTTTAAATGTCGCGGAAGATCCCTCATCGCGCTTCACAGAACCCTGCGCATCCGCCTCCATATAACGTTGATGTTCGTTATCATGGCAATAGATACAGAGCAGCTCCCAATTGCTTCCATCGCTTGGGTTATTGCTGTGGTTATGATCTTTGTGGTGCACAGTGAGTTCGCGCAATTGTTTACCGGCAAAATCCCGACCACAACGCCCGCAAACCCAGGGGTAAAGTTTTAATGCCTGCTCTCTATAGCTCTCATTACTCATCTCTGCTCCTCATCAGCGATAATCCACGCCATCGCACCATCATAATCATCATAGTGAAAGTGTTTGAGTTCGGCACTGATAAAATGTGCAGCAATCTCAGGAAACACCGTCAACACATTGGAATCAGAAACCACCGCGACCTTTTTAATATGCTGATGATGACCCTGTACAAACCGAAAATGGCTAAGCAAAGCTGCAAAATCCTGCCAACCGGGAAAAGATTTCGCATGTATGATCACACCGGCCAGTGCACCTTTTTTCGCGATTACAGGGTCAGCCATCAGAGCTGCTTTAACAAAATCATGCTGGCTTAGCGGACCCGCTGGTCTGATGGTGAGAACCGAATGTTTAATGTTCATTTCAACTTCGATCATAAGCCCTCCCAGCAGCTTCGGAAAATAAAGTATATGCAGTTCCTACACATGATCAATCGACAGCGTTCATTCAATAAGAATAGAACACCCATAAAGGTTTCAGTGTGCTCTTTTCGTTCCGGCCACACTGGCTGCGACAGAAGCTACAAACGGATTGCTATTACCCTGAATTGCCATGATTTTTTTATTACGCCACACTTCCCACGTATCGACAGGATCTTCTCTATCCCATACATCAAACAAGCGGCGCTGTTTTTTGCTAATCTTCAAACCATAGACCTGCTGCATATAAAAATAGGTACGGGCAATATCGCCGCGCACAGTAAGAGCAGGTTCAGCCACGCGCTGCTTAAAATCCACCTCGAAATCGACATCACCATAACGACGCGATTCACCACCGATCATGCCAAACCGAAAGTTCGAACGATCTCCATTCAGCTCGCCAATAGCCGGCACCAGATTATGCATATCAGATTCCATAGCACGGAACGTACTGTTCGTACGACCACAACACTTTCGTCCCTTATACTCTTTGCCCTTTCGGGTTGTGCATACTTTGTTTTGCCAGCACTGCAGTGCATGACCAAAAGCCCAGGCTGGAACGACATGTTCCCATTCGATTTTCTTACCGCGTTTTTTGTTTTTTCTGGCTTTATAACCACAGGAACCCGCTTTGACATGCCCTTTCTTTCCATAGCTGCAACCGGCATAAAAGGTGGTTCGATGATCTGAATAGACCTTCACCATCTGTTTTTTAGCCTTTCTAAAGCTATTACCCGATGCATTACCGTCTGATTCAGCATTGGCAAATGCAGATATCGGCATCAATCCAATCATCGCAATCAACATCAACACCTTACTTAATAAGGAGACTTCCCTGTCATTCATACATCACATCCATGTTCTGTTATTTCCCGCTTTCAAGCGGGCGCGAAGAGTAGCGAATGATCCTCAACAAGCTCTGTTTTTCTGTGATACAGATCTCTGCTTCTATAAGTGAGTCCCTATGCATAGGCTTTGAAATCATATGACTATTGTAAGCACCACCATCACCCCCCAAGAGATCGAAGCCCATTACAGCGTACTCAATCGTATCGGGGTATTGGGCGATCATCCGAATGCAGGTTTTACGCGCGCTGCATATTCCGATGAAGAGAGTGCTGTCATGCACTATTTCGCAGTACAGGCAGAACAGAATGGATTAATTACACGCTGGGATGCAGCAGGAAATCTGTTTATTGAAACAACGGACAGACATGAGCAATGGATTGAGTGTGGTTCACATGTTGATACCGTGCCCGCTGGGGGCAATTTTGATGGACTTGCAGGTATTGTGGCCGGATTCGTTGCCATCGCGACACTGAATCAAAAAACACGTTCACACGGACTCAGACTGCGTATCTGGCGCGGTGAAGAGTCGGCCTCCTTCGGCATTACCTCTATTGGCGCATCTGCGGCATTGGGAAAGCTTTCTGCAGACTCGTTAAAGAAACGACACGCCGGACGCTCTTTAGCTCAAGCTATGCGAGAGCAAGGTGCAGACCCTAGCCTCATCGAATCAGGCCAACCCACCATCGAGCAAAACGAACTGAATCAGATTTCTGCACATCTGGAACTGCATATAGAGCAAGGCATCGTACTGGAGAAAGAAGATAAAGAGATAGGCATCGTCTCCGGCATTCGTGCGTCAAGCCGCGACTGGATCACCCTGCATGGAGCTTTTGATCACTCCGGTGCAACCCCCATGGGCACGACATATCGCCGTGATGCCAACCTCGCCCTGGCCTATATTCTGGTAGCACTGGATGAGCTATTCAGCAGCTACCAGAAAGAGAATCCAGACATTGATCTGGTACAAACCATCGGCCACATCAACAGCAACAGAGAAAAGAACGAGCATGATAAACAGCTGTATAACAATGCCATTTCCAAAGTTAGTGGTTATGCTTATTTTTCTTTTGAACTGCGTAGTTGTGATGATATCTTACGAAACAGATACAAACAGAAGGCGATGCAAATCATACAACACATTGCGACCGAATACGGCGTCTCATTTGAGATCGAAACTGTCAGCAATAGCTCCGGTGTTAAGAGTCTGGATCAACCTATACAAAGGCGCATGCAGAGCATCTGCGAGTCACTCGATTACAGCCACCGCACCCTGCCCAGTGGTGCTTGGCATGATGCAGCACTCATCGCACAGCAAACACGAAGTGATCAAACAACCATCCCCACAGCTATGATTTTCATCCCCTGCCTGAATGGCAAAAGTCACTCACCGGAAGAGTTCGCATCTGCTGAACAAATTGCCAAAGGCGCATCTGTATTGGCCACATTGATGCAACAACATGTTGGATTAGTTTGAAGCTTATTGGACTTGGTCATTCCCGAGAAATCGGGAATCCAGTGGTTCCCACATTTTCCTAGATACCCGATCACAAGCCGGGTATGAACTGTGCTTAAAATCAAATCTTTTTATCACGCATACTCCTTGGAGAAAGGCTCTCCATTCTTGATGACCCCAAAGATTTGGCGGATCAATTTGTGTGCAATCGCGACTTTGATCACCTTTTCAGGTTTACCTTTTTCAGCCAGGCGCTCATATAAATCCGCGCACTGTTGATTGCTTTTTTTGGCTGTCCAGCTGCACATATACAACAGCGAACGTATCCTTCCATTGCCCACTTTGCTGATATGAGCTTTCCCTTTCACACTGGTGCCCGATTCAAAAGTTCGCGGACTCATGCCAATATAACTGATAAATGGCTTCACCTGATCGTATGAGAACTTCTGAAACCCATCGGTTAAACAGATCATCATTGTCGCAGTTTTAGGCCCCACACCAGGTACACTGGTGACCAGGTTATAAGTGTCATTGTGATGCGCTTTGACCAGTTTCAGCATGCCTTCATCAAGCTGTTTAATCGCTTTCTCAACTGTTTTGATCATCTCACTTAGAACCGATGAAACCTCTTTATTTAAACCTGTAACAGACTCAAGTGCTTCCTCAGTATTACTCAGTGCTGTATGTTGCTTTGTCAGTTGGTTTCTGACTGTATCATATTGTTTTAGTTCACCTATATCTTCACTATTGGGTTCCCATAAGTGATATGCTGATGCTGACAATATGGTGCTTGCATACTCATAAATCATGCGTGCATCAGCCTTATCTGTTTTGGTTCTTTGCAGGTTCATTTGGGAAAAACGTTTCACCCTCAATGGGTTTTCCACAATCACTTTGATGCCTTTCTGGTACAGATAAGAAGCCAACTTTAAATGATAATTCCCTGTTGCCTCCATCACACAAATACGCTCGCGGCCAATCAGATGACACAACACTTGATAGCCTTCTTCACTCTGCTTTAAGTTCACATGGTTGCCACGACCAGACTGCTCAAAATAAACATCAAATGTCTGCTTTGAAATATCAATCCCTACAAAGTTACGCATATTCAATCTCCTTTATATATCTGAGATTCTAGCTCGCAATCCTTAATTCAGGTTGTATCACCTCATGAACTGTCCAGCTTTATTCTCATTAAAAAGGCAGGTACTTACATACCCGACGGTGTTTAAACACGAATGACGATTTATAGTGTGTCCTGCCTTCTGCCAATTTGCTTATTATAGCAAATTGAGTGATGAACTAAGCATAGGATGACGAAATTAGTTAAGTGGGACAGCAGTGGCTATTGGCCGTTTAAACTAAAGGCCAGAGTTCATCATTATGGATCCGGTCTTGAATATTTCATTCGCCAAGATATAAATCGCTGCATGACAAAAGCATTCAGAATCCTGAGCATCATAGAAGGGCTATCACTCATCGCCCTACTCTTTATTGCCATGCCGGCTAAATATCAGTTTGGTGTTGATCTTGTGCGCTTTGCAGGCCCTGTTCACGGCTTTCTCTGGCTGGCTTATCTACCGCTTCTTGAAATAGTAAGCCGCAAAAATGATTGGTCCAGATCCATGTACAACTTCGCTTTTATCACATCAGTCCTGCCCTTCGGCTGCTTCTTGCTCGAAAAAAGATTCAGGAGCAATACCCTCGCTACAACCTGAATAGTCAACAAAGCTCAGCGAACAGTACAATGACTTTATACCCCTCAAGTCATCGCGAAGCACGCTCAAAATATAGAAATAGAGGGTTACAAATGGAGAAGCACACGTGAACGATTTTATGGAAATATTCAATAGACTGCTGATAGGTCAATCCAAAACCGACAAAACTGTAACAGTAGTCGCGCTGGTGATGACTATGATCTTTGTACTCTTATATTTCAGCGGTGGCGCGAGTGCTACGCAGGAACTAGAAGTAAAAAAATGTCCAGAAATAACCATCAAAGAGCTATTTGAAGATTTCGGTAGCACTGAAAGTGAATGGAAAACCGGAAACCTTGGGAAAATTGATACAGTTACGGTTACCAGCAGCAATGAAAACGATGAACAAATCATCGCCACGTTAGCGGCAAAAAGTGGCCATCTTCTGGATTTCAAGAGTGGTGGCGTTTTCATGAATGCTGCAGCTAAAAAACAGTTGATCAACAAGCTCTGTAAACAAGCGACCAAAAAAAGAGTGCTATAAAAAGAAATCCTGAAGTGAACCATCTCTCCGAGTTCGGAAAAAGTTTGAGAGACAATAGGCTAAGAGTAACCTGAGCCTGTTTAACAATGACAGAAATAAAATAAAACACTTGCCCCCGACAAATGGGAGGCGTTAACTACAGACAATGAAAAGACTACAGATAGCACTTCTTCTGCTGGGGCTCTCGCCCCTTTTTTTAAACGCCTGTAATCAACAGAATGAATCCAACAACAGACAGCATCGTCAAATGCCCGTTGTGGTGCTTCCCGCTTATGCCATCAATCTGAGCAATCGTATTGAAGCACAGGGTACAGCATTGGCCAACGAGTCGATCATTATCACCTCAACCATTTCCGGCAGCCTTGAAGAGATAAACTTTCGTGATGGTCAGCTGGTCAAAAAAGGTGATGTGATCGCCCGCTTTGATCAGGATGAAGAGCAAGCCCTGCTCCACACAGCCATGATTCAACTGACTGAACATCAGCGTGAAATCAAACGCCTGAGTAGCTTAATCAAACGGCATGCCGCACCACAACGCACCCTGGATGAACGCAAAACGTTGGCAGCAGTCACAGCCAGCACGATCAAGCAGGTGAAAGCACGCATCAATGAACGCACAATAAGAGCACCCTTTGATGGCAAGCTGGGCATTCGTCAGGTCAGCCCGGGCGCATTGATTCAGCCGGGCCAGGTGATCACCACGCTGGATCAAAGCAACCCCATCAAACTGGACTTCACCATTGCTGCCACCCAGCTGCAGAATGTAAACATTGGCACCCCCATCACAGCACGCAGCCATGCATTGGCCGGATTAGAGTTTGAAGGAGAGATTGCATCCATGCATTCGCGCATCGATCCTGTCACACGTACCATGTTACTGCGTGCCAGACTCGATAACCGGGATCATCGTCTGATTCCCGGTATGCTTATGACGGTTGAACTGCATCTGCTTGAGCGAGAAGGCCTCATTGTTGCAGAAGAGAGCATCACCCAAAAACAGGATCAGCACTTCATCACCATCATTTCTACTGACAATACAGCATCGGTTCGGGCTGTAACCATCGGCCAGCGTTACAATGGTTTTGTTGAAATCACAGACGGCCTGAAAGCCGGCGAGCAAGTGGTGGTACGCGGCATGAGCTTTATCAAAGCCGGCGCAAACGTAAGCATCAGTGAACGCTGGAAAACAATACAAGATGCTCAATACGCAGATCAACAGTAGTGCGATACAGATTGCGACATAACATTAAGCCAGTAGATCTAAAGGATCAGAAACATGTGGTTATCTGACACCTCTGTTCGCCGCCCTGTACTGGCGCTTGTACTGAATTTACTGCTGATTGTATTTGGTGTTCTCGCATTCAATAACCTGCCTCTGCGTGAATATCCGGACATTGATCCACCCGTTGTATCGATCATGAGTGCCTATCCCGGCGCCTCGGCCAATGTGGTTGAAGCGCGTATCACCGAAATTATTGAAGAGCGTATTGCCGGCATTGAAGGCATTCGTGCCATCAGCTCAAAGAGTCAGGATGGGCGCTCTGATATCTCCGTTCGTTTTGAGATCGACCGCGATATTGATGATGCCGCCAATGATATTCGCGATCGTGTTTCACGTATCGCAGGTAAACTCCCCGATGGTGTAACTGCCCCTCAAATTCGCAAAGCCGATGCCGATGAACGGGTGATCATGTGGCTGAATCTGACCGGTTCCGGCATGTCGATCATGGAGATCACCGATTATGCCCAACGCTTTGTCGCCGATCGTTTCTCCAGTCTGGATGGTGTGGCGCGCGTATTTGTTGGCGGTGGCGAGCAGCAGGCACTGCGTATCTGGCTTGATCGCAACAAACTGGCGGCCTTTAACCTGACAGTGACCGATGTAGAGCGTGTTTTACGGCAAGAAAATGTGGAACTGCCTGCCGGTAGCATTGAATCAAAGAAACGTGATTTCACCGTACGTCTGTTACGCAGCTATCAGAATATTGATGATTTTCGTAAGCTTGTGTTGCTGCACGGTGATCATGGTGATTATGTGCGGCTTGGTGATATCGCTCGCATTGAGTTAGCAGCGATTGAAAAGCGCAGCACCCTGCGTGGTAATGGTGTACCGATGGTCGGCATTGGCCTGGTCAAACAATCCACTGCCAATACGCTCGATGTAGCCAGACTCGGTAAGGATGAGATGCAGCGTATCAATGCGGTGTTACCCAATCATATGGTGATCAAACAGAGCTATGATTCCAGTCTGTTTATTGAGCGCTCCATTCAGGAGGTATTCAAAACCCTGTTGATTGCAGTACTTCTGGTAACACTCATTATCTATCTGTTTTTAGGCAGTTTTCGGGCCATGCTGATCCCGGCGCTGACCGTACCCATCGCGTTGATTGCCTCTTTCTCCGTACTCTATTATTTCGGTTTCACCATTAATCTATTAACACTGCTGGCTCTGGTTCTGGCCATTGGGCTGGTGGTGGATGATGCGATTGTGGTGATTGAAAATATTCATCGCCGCATGGAGCTTGGTGAATCAAGAATGGTGGCGGCGTTTCGTGGAACACGTCAGGTAGGTTTTGCCGTGCTGGCCACAACAGCTGTATTGGTGGCCGTGTTTGTACCTATCTTTTTTATGCAGGGAGATATCGGGCGCCTGTTTGCTGAATTTGCACTGGTGATGACCGCAGCTGTCATCTTCTCCAGTTTTGTCGCCTTAAGCCTCTCACCTATGCTCGCCTCCACCCTGCTCAAGCCCCATTCACGGGCATCATCATTCACATCCAGGATCGACAGAGGATTTGATCGCCTGCGCCGGACCTATCTTCATGCACTTAAAAAATGCATCTCTCGCCCATGGTGGTCTGTCCTATTCGTGATCCTGATGATGATCGCAGCGGGTTTCCTCATTCAGGAGCTGCCCAAAGAGCAAGCCCCCAAAGAGGATCGCGGCGTGTTTTATATCATGATCAAAGGCCCGCAAGGGGTATCCTATGATTATGTGCGTGAACACATGGACGAGATTGAACGGCGTTTGATGCCCTTTGCCGATAGTGGCGAGTTCCAGCGCCTGTTAATGCGTGCACCCGGTGCATTTGGTGCCACCAGCGATTTCAGTACCGCACGCGGCATTATTGTTTTGAGCGACTGGAGTACAGGGCGCAAACCGATCTGGCACTATATCAAAGAGGTGAAAAAGCTTACCGCCGATATGCCCGGTGTACGCGTATTCAGTATAGTGCGGCAGGCCTTCGGGGGCAGAGAGGCCAAGCCTGTTCAATTTGTGCTCGGTGGCCCCACCTATGATGATCTGGCCCTCTGGCGCGATACCATGCTCGACAAAGCATCTGAGAATGCAGGTCTGTTGGGGCTCGATCATGATTACCATGAAACACGGCCCCAAATTGGTATCACCATTCTACGTCACCGTGCCGATGCACTCGGCGTAACGATTGAGGAGATTAATCATACCCTTGAAACATTGATGGGCACACGCCGGGTCACCACCTTTATTGATCGTGGCAGAGAGTATGATGTGATTCTGGAGAGTGAAAAATCACTCAAGCAGAGCCCGAATGACATCAGCAACACCTGGGTGCGCTCGGCGCGCAGTGGTGAACTGATCGCGCTCTCTAATCTCGTTGAAATCCATGAGTTTGCCGCCAGCAGCACACTCAATCGTTACAATAAACAGCGCGCTATTACCCTCGATGCTTCGCTTGCCGATGGTTATTCGCTCAGTGAAGCGCTGAACTATCTGGAGACAATGGTACGTGAAGAGCTGCCATCAGGCGCCTCTATCGATTATAAAGGGCCATCGCTTGATTTCATCGATGGTGGTTCATCAATGTATTTTGTCTTTGCACTGGCGCTGATCATCACCTTTCTGGTGCTGGCGGCTCAATTTGAGAGTTTCATTCAACCCTTGATTATCATGTTAACCGTACCGCTTGCCATGACTGGTGCTCTGCTCGCACTCTGGTTCAGCGGTATGAGTTTGAATATATACAGTCAGATCGGCCTGATTATTCTGATTGGTATTGCAGCCAAAAACGGTATTTTGATTGTCGAATTTATCAATCAGTTACGTGATCAGGGTGCACCCTTTCAAGCAGCAATTCTACAGGCTTCGGGTAAACGCCTGCGCCCCATCATTATGACCGCCCTGACCACGGCCATGGGCACCCTACCCTTGATTCTCTCATCCGGTGCAGGGGCAGAAACGCGGCTGGTTATCGGTACTGTCATCCTTGCAGGTGTACTGCTTGCCACGCTGTTAACGCTGTTTATTGTGCCATCCATGTATGCCCTCTGGTCACAGCACACCAGCTCGCCGCTTACTACCGGTCGCAAACTCGAAACTGAGCTCGAACAACACAGGGATCAGGTATGAACAAGTCACACGCGATGCTCTGCACGCTATTAAGCGCCCTACTGCTCTCTGCCTGTTCAACTCAGGTGGATTACAACAAACCGGCACTGGATGTTGACGAAGCATGGCATGATAAAACAACAACTGAACAATCATCAGATCAAAAAACAGGCGCAGTGAGCGCCGCGATCTGGTGGCAACAGATGAATGATGATCTATTAAACCAGCTCATCAACGAAGCCACCCTTCATAACCGTGATGTGGCGGAAGCGCTGGCCAATATTGAACAAGCCAAAGCAAACCGACGTCTGGCTGCTGCCGGTTTCAAACCTACCCTCGATCTGCAATCATCTGCCAGTCGCAATCGTTTCAGTAATCAATCCGCCTTTGGTGGTACAAGAACAGGCATCAGAAACAGTGTTGGTGGTGAGCTTGTCGCCAGTTGGGAGCCGGATTTTTTTGGTCGCAACCGCCATGCGTTTGATGCTGCATCCGCTCAAGTTGGCGCCATTGAAGCGACGCATCAGGGCCTGTTGCTTTCGATCATTGCTGAAGTGGCCAGCAACTATTTCGAAGTGCGTGGTTTCCAGCGTCAGTTAGAGACCACCGAACAGGACATCAAACTGCTGAGAAGTGTTGAAGATATTGCCAAGGCTCAGAATGAGAGCGGCATGAGTACCAGACTCGATCTGGTGCGTGCACAGGGTGAGCGTGAAACACTTCAAGCCAGCCTCCCCAATCTCAAAGCAGAGATCAGCACGCGTATTTATCGCATTTCAGTATTAACCGGCCAGCCGCCGGAAACACATCTGCACAGATTTGAAAACCATGCGCCGGTCGCCATGCCATCGGATCGGGTACCGGTTGGACTGCGCTCTGATATTCTCAAACGTCGTCCGGATATCCAAATGGCAGAAAGAGATCTGGCAGCAGCCACCGCTAATCTCGGCATCGCCAAGGCAGATCGATTCCCCAGCTTCTCTCTAACCGGTGCGGTTGGCAGCAGCGCGCGTGTGTTCTCTGATCTGTTTTTAGTATCCACACTGACCAGCTCCATTGCGACCGCAATCAACTGGTCGATCTATTCCGGTGGTGCACTGACGGCCCAAATCGATATTGCCGATCTTGAAGTTAAAGCAGCGCTGGCACGTTATGAACAGAGTGTGTTGTTAGCGCTGGAAGATGCTGAATCCGCACTGCTCAGATATGGACTGGAATGGCAAACCTTAAAACAGCTGCGCATCGCCGAGAATTCACGCCAGCAAGCCGCCGACATCGCCAAACTACGTTATCAGTATGGTGAAGAGGATCTGCTCGTAGTGCTTGATGCAGAGCGCTCACTTATCACTACCCGCAACGACATCATCAACAGCGAAACCAGAATTCTCGCCTATCTCTCACTACTCTATAAATCACTCGGTGGTGGCTGGAAAGTCATCGAGGATAAAACAGAGCTTGAATCCGCAAAATAGGGGCTGAACCTGTGCCAGAGTCAGGTATGAACCATTTTCCGCATAATATTCGGGGACACAACATCACAAGTTTTGGCTGATAAACTGCCTTTAAAGCAAACGAAATTCTAATAGTAACTGTTCAGACACAGCACAATGCGCAGGTATTTAGCGGTCAAAAACAGAGCTTCTATTTCAAACGCATGTAGCAGAAATGTACTTCGCATGAACTATCCATAGATAATAGATGGTTATATCTCCAACAATCTCTGCTATTAATACCAGTAAGATGCTGCATGTAATTGATGATGATGAAATAGATGAAGTATTTGAACACTCCTGAATTTGAAAAACCAATCGCTGTACTTAGTGATATAACAATGCCTGGCATTAGCGGTTATGACTTAGCGCTTGAAGTTCGAAAAAAGTCCCCATTTCAAATCATTATTTTTATTTCTGGAAATGCTGATCTTCTACATCATGAATACGCTACACGAGAGGTATGCCATATCCTGAGCAAGCCGTTTCGTGAGGATGAATTACTTTCAATGCTCAAGAATTTAGTGCTCCCTTGTTATAAGCATCTCAACACTAAAAATGAAACCGCCTCAAAATGCGTGAATATCGCATTGGTGAAATGTCCATTTTGCACACCGCATTAACTGGTTCTAACACAAGATGAATCTATAGACGGACTGTTAAACTGGTTTAACTGTTCTGCAAACAGCGCAGTTCGCCCAGGTTTGCATTGATGGTGTTCAGGGTTTTCTGCATCGATGCGATATCCTGAAGCGACACACCAGCCAGTGCCTGATCACTGAGTTTCTTCAGTTCTGGCCAGACATGAATAAAAGCCTGTTTACCCTCGTCCGTGATCTGGGCACGAATAATGCGGCGATCATGTTGATCCTGAATGCGCCCTACCAAACCACTTTTCACCAATGCGTTCATCAAACGCGTGATCGCAGCTTTGTCTTTTCCAAGAATCATGGCCAGCTGCGATTGCGGCAAACCATCACAGTGACGGATAATCATCAGTGTATCGGCTTCTTCCGGCGTGATATTGTAACCGGCATCTTTGCAGATACGGCTGACATGCGAACGCACATGACTGGTCATACAGCCAATAAGCGGCATGATTGCACCAAGGCCTTCTGTTTGTTGCATATGAAGCTCTGTTTTCATTGCGTGAACTCTGCCAATATTGGTTGATATTATCAATAGTTGACATCATCAACCTATTTGCAAATCATTCAGTTTGATTGTGCAAAGAGAACACCATTATAAGGAAGGTTCAGATTATGCTGTTTCACCGAACAATGATTGCTGCCGTCTGTTTGTTGCTAAGCACCGGCCCAGCATTCGCTGCTGAAGCATTAAGTTTAAAACAGGTGCTTGAATCCATCATCGACAAACATCCCGATCTGCAGCTCAACCGCATTGATCGTAGCATTGCCCTGACAGAAAGCCTGAATGTTGAGGGCATGTTGGACCCTACCGTGTCGGCCAACTTCATTGCCAGCGAAGAGAAAATTCCAGTCTCCAGTGATTTTCAAGCCAGTGAAACACGCCTTGGTCAACTCTCCGGCAGCATAAGCAAACCGCTATCGACAGGTGGTACATTAGGCGCCAACTTCACTTACAATCGTACCAGCAACGCGTATAACTCCCCTCTCGCAGCACAGTTATCACGTTTTAACCCATCTTTTCGCCATCAGATTAATGCCAGTTACCGCCATCCCATATTCAAAGGCGCAGACCGCCCGGATTATCAACAATCCCTCGTTGCAGCAGAAGCAGGCGTTGATGCAGCCCGGCAACAGTCCCTGGTCACCATGCATATCTTGAGCCTGCAAGCGATCAGTGCTTTTTATCAGTTAGCGGCAGATGATATCAATATCAATATTGCACAACAGGCTGTTAAACGCGCCAAAAAGCTTTTGAACTACCAGCGCTCGCGCGAACAGTTTGGCCTGATTGAAAGAGCAGATCGTTTGCAGGCCGAAGCTCTGCTGGCAGCACGTAGAACAGGTCTGCAAAAAGCCAAAGCACAACGTTTCACTGATCAGAGCATGCTGAACCGATTGATGCTGCGCCCCTCCATCCAGGAGATCGTTATCCAGCCGCTTAACAACAGCAAGATCAAAGTTCCATCAATTGAAGATGCCACCGAACAGGCGCAACAACTGCGCCCTGAACTACAATATTTAAATGCACAGATGAGAGTTGCCAATGCGCAACTGCTGATGGCGCTGGATAGTGATCAGGTGCAACTCGATGTAATCGCTGAAGTGGGCACGCGTGCGCTGGCGACCAGTTTTGTGAAAGGCATCACACGTGGATTTGAAGCCAATGATCAGCGTTATTATGCCTCTCTATCATTTGAGTTAAGTGATGTGCTGGGTAGAAAAAGTACCCATTCCGCTATTCGTAAAGCAGAACTCAATCGCCAGCGTCTGTTGGCCCAACGCATCCAGACGATAGAGCAGATCAATGATGATATCGCTTCTGCCAGCAGCGCTATCAGTGCCGGACTGCCCACACTGGCTTTCGCAAAAAAACAGGTGACGGCTGAGCGAAGAAAATTCAACGCAGAGATGAAACGTTATCGTCAGGGTCGATCCGATACCGCCACGCTGGTGCAATTTGAAGGGGAATTGCTGAACGCCTCTCTTAATGCAGAACTGCAACAACTCACGCTGCAGCTGGCTGAAAAACAGCTTGCCTGGGCGCAGGGTCGATTATTAAATGATCTTGCTCTGAGTGAGTCACTGCTTGATCATCAGGATGCTGTGCAATGAAAAATGTCATCGCCTTTTTTGTTAAACGTGGTGTACTGGTTAATCTGATCTCGCTGTTTCTGCTTGCAGCAGGCATCTATGCCGGTACGCAGATGCAGCGTGAAGCGTTCCCCAGCGTTAACTTTGATATCGTAGTGGTGACAGGCGCATATCCGGGTGCTGCGCCACGTGAAGTCGAACGCTTAATGGTTGCTCCTATTGAGCAGGAGTTAAAGGGCATTGATGGCATCAATGCGATGCGCTCCACCGCCTTCTCCGGCACCATGCAGATCACCATTGAAGTGGACCCCAACTTTAAAGATCGATCACGACTGGTATCCGATATTCAGCAAGCCATTAACCGCGCAGATCTGCCGGTTGATCTGCCGGCGGACCCGGTCATCATGGAAATCAAATCTGAACAGACCCCTGTGATCACCTTCTCCATCTTTGGTGATTTCACACCGCTGGCACTGAAACATCTGAGCAATGAGATTGAAGATGATGTGCTTGATATTGATGGCGTAGCCAATGTGCATGTACAGGGCGATCTCAAAGAGGAGATCCGCATTGTGCCTGACCCGGTCAAAATGCGTCAGGCTCGGATATCGATCAATGATATCATGGCGCTGGTCAAAGGCTGGAACGTCAATGCACCCGGTGGCCGCCTGAAAGCACCGGACGGTCAAAGCATTATCCGCATTACCGGTGAGTTCACTTCGGCAGAAGACGCCGGCAATTTGGTATTGCGCTCCAATGAGCTCGGTCAGGCGCTGTTTCTCAAAGATGTCGCAGCAGTCACTGAGACCCTGCAACGCCCCTACCGCTATGTCGGTGCACAGGGTGACCCTGCTATCAGCATGATTGTGACGAAGACAGGTGATACAGATATTATCACGCTGGTAGACAGTGTTCGCAGTTATCTGGATACCATCCCTGAAAAATATGGTGAGCAAGTACATGTCAGTGCATATAACGATCTCTCCACTGTCACCCGTTTGCGCCTCGGCGTATTAACCAATAACGGCATGATCGGTCTGGCACTGGTGCTACTGTTATTGATGCTGTTTCTGCGCCCGGCTGTTGCACTGACCACCGCCTGGGGACTGCCGATTATCTTCTTCTCCGGCATTGCTGTGCTCTATGCTGCAGGCATCACACTCAATCTGCTGGTGATGTTTGGTTTTATCATGGTACTCGGTCTGATGGTCGATGATGCGATTATTATCGGTGAAAATGCCACCTATCATATGGAGCGTGGTTTGACCCCTGAGCAGGCTGCCATTGAAGGTACCTATGAGTTGATCGGTCCTGTTACAGCTACCGTATTAACTACCATCGTCGCTTTTCTACCGCTGAT
>JAJFLF010000048.1 GCA_021772845.1 Mariprofundus sp. | reverse complement strand
AAATCTCAGACACGTGAAAGCGCGGTGGATGGCAGTAGAAGCCATAGCCAGGTGCAGAGATTCACGTGTACGGTTTTCATAAGATGGCAAACTATGCGATATATTCCCGGGCTGTCTATCGGAAAATCACCATCAGTGTGTCGAAAAAACGCAGTGGAACCACTGAATTTCCACATAATATTCAACACAGGTTATGCTGTTTTCGAACTCGTTTCACATAACTACAGTTGATTAAGAAGCGTCATTCCCGCGAAGGCGGGAATCCAGTATTGCACGTTTTCTGGATACCCGATCATGCTCCAGGGCACTCTCTCTGTTTGCAGCATTCACCTTGCGCCGGGTATGACAAAACACTATATAGTAGGAAGCAGTGCAGTGGGCCTCACTTATAAAGGCAGCGTTACGTTCCATCCGTGCTGAATGGCACGATCAATATCTTCCGGGTAGTCCACATCAAAGCTGACAGGAAGAAGTGATTCAGACAGACCCTGCTGATGAATATTGTGCAATGTCTGCTGCAATACCTGCCCGGAAGACCACACCACCCCTTCAAATAGAGGCCATGGCTTCGCAATGGCTAGCAGATCGTACCCACCGTCCTCTACAGGCCCCAAAACAACATCACTAGCACGCAAGCCTTCGACAGCCCCTAAAAGCCGCTCATCATCCATATGCGGCGAATCTGTACCCAGTAGTAACACGCTACCAGCGCCTTCCATAAAGGCATCCAGCATCTGCTTTTGCATACGCTCTCCCAGATCACCTTCGCCCTGTGATCGAATAGGCAAATCAAAGTTTCTGAAAAACGGGTGACTGCAATCATCCGCCGCGATCACCACATCATCAAACAAGCGTTTTGCCCGTTCGATCACAGTAGTCGCCATGGCCATATGCAGGCTGGCAGCCTGATCTGTCGAATAGGATGACATCAGCCGGGTCTTCACCGCGCCTGCCACAGGTGTTTTGCACATGATAATGATTCGAATAGTCATCTTAGATATTTGTCCTCAATCTTGTTAACGAGCATGGCGATAGAGCATCGCCAGTTTTTCGGGCGATACACCCCACCAGTAGAACAGTCGTATTTTCCACATTAACCATACAGTTTTCATGATTCCGTATTTTTCCCAACGGCGGGAGCTCGTGGTTACCTGGTCTTTCAAGCAGGCAATGCGGCCAACTTTTTTTAATCGCTTTGAAAACTCCACATCTTCCAACAGAGGCAACGGAGCAAAACCATGCATAGCTTCAAACACGGAACGGGATACAAACTGAACCTGATCACCGGTACTGATTTTGCTTAATCGGGATCGTAGATTGATCATAAACTCGATGATTCTAAAGCTCGGATACTTGCCTGACAGGCGCACATCAAAACGCCCCCCGACTACATCCGATTGGGAAAAGGCCTCTTTCACAGCCTCAACATTACTTTTACTTACAACTGTATCCATATGAATAAAAACAAGAATATCTGATTTTGAAACATATGCACCCAGATTCATCTGAATTGCACGCCCCGGCTTTGATGCCACACATGTCACACCACTCTGTTTTAAAAACAGTGCTGTCTGATCTGTTGATTCACCATCCACAAAGATCAATTCATCAGCTTCCAGGTCGATAAAATGCTGTAGATTATGCTTTACTTGCTGCTCTTCATTGTAGACCGGCACAATGATCGCGACTGATGTTTCAGCCATCAATTTTCAAGGAGACCCAACCTGAACCAGCTTCACGAAAGTTTGTGAGCTGCCCTCGCCATACTCGTCCGGCCAATGCAATCAGCTTCTCTCCATGCATATAGAGACGAATATCCAGTTTCAGTTCATGCCCTTCCAATTCCACTTTGCTGGCTGGAATCAACTGCTGAACGATGGTCTCAGAAACATCCAGTGCAGCAAAACGCTTTCGACTCATCGCTTTGCCCAGCACCACGCCTTTACCACCGTGGCGGGCCGAAGGTTTAAACACCCAGCCTTTGCGTTCAGCCCACGCCTGATCCATATCCATTTCAGCCAACTGATGTGTTGCAGGCGTGACAGCACGAATCTGCTCAACCAACGATTGATCCACGCCCCCTTCCAATAGATCTTTTCTCCACCAATCCACCATGCGGGACTTATCCCCGATCAGCGCGTAACTGCGCGGATGTGGATTCAATACCACCTGCCCCTCTTTATAAGCCGACCAGACATGTGAGAGCACATGTTCATCAAGATAGAAGTCTGTGTGACGATTATAGATGGCATCAATTTTTTGATCATCGATGAACAGACCGGATTCGCGCAGCTCAAGATCATCGGGGGAACAGACCCACACCTTATGACCATCAGCACGCAACAGATCGGCATATGCACACATCTCGGGATACATATATTGCTGGGTGACATCATCATCCATAATAGCAATATTCTTCCATTCTGACGGGAACATAGCCAACAGACGCTCAGACAGTTCATTATCAAACACATCTTCAGATTGTGGCAACCAGCGCTCTTCACCAATGTAGAGACCGCCAGCATTATTATTGATCTCAATCAGTTTCGGGCCATCGGGGGTGAGATGAAAATCAAAGCCCATCAACACACTAGGCCACTGTGTAGGTACGTGCGCTGCATCCGGAAGATCGGCATGCATGGCAGCCAGATAGGCATCGTTATCTTTAAGAGAAAACACCGAACGGGAAAAGTTCAGCATTGCTTCAAAATCTTGTTGTGAGATAGAAACAGCTGTTTCGCTAGCTAATGTTGTGGTCATATCGAAACCTTATCCTAAATTTATTGAAATAGGGTTAACTAGCACTATCAACAATGCCGCCACCGAGCAGTTCATCACCTGAATAAAACGCTGCAACCTGCCCCGGAGCTGTTGGTTTTTGTGGTTTATCAAATGCCAGATGCAGGCCTTTATCATTCAGATTGATATCACAGGCTGCAGGTTGCATCTGATAACGTACTTTTGCTGTTACCTGCTCACCATCCACAGGCAGACGAATCCAACCGAGTTCAACCACATCCACTTCTGAAATCAATGCATCTTCAGGATGTGCCACCATCACGCGCGCTGTGGTGCCATCAAGTGCTACGACATGCCACGGGCCATTGGCCAGACCTAAACCTTTACGCTGACCTAAGGTGTAGTGCGCAATGCCCTCATGTTTACCCAGATAGTTACCATCCAGATCAACAATATCACCAGATCTAAAACCAGCCGTTGCACCTTCACGTTTCAAGAACTCAATGCGATCACCGGCTGGAATAAAACAGATATCCTGACTCTCGTGTTTTTCGGCTGTTGAGAGCTCATAAAAACGGGCCAGTTCACGGGTATCATCTTTTTCCAAATTACCAACTGGAAACAGAATACGCTCAGCCTGTTTACGACTTGTGGTCGCTAAAAAATAACTCTGATCTTTTTTGTTATCGCTACCCTTAAACATGTGGAGACCATCGGCATCATCGCGGCGCTGTACGTAATGACCTGTCGCCACATATTGCGCTTCCAACTGATCGGCAGCATCAAGCAAAGCA
>JAJFLF010000047.1 GCA_021772845.1 Mariprofundus sp. | reverse complement strand
TAAAACATATCCCTGTCATTATGATTTCAGCCTTGGATGAGATCGATAGCGTAGTGAAATGTCTGGAGATGGGGGCAGAGGATTATCTGCAAAAACCATTCAATCAGATCATATTAACAACCAAAATCACTGCTTCGCTGGAACGCCACTGGCTGCGCGCACGCGAACAGGCCTATAATGAAAAACTGAGACTTGAGCAGGAAAAAACTGAGCAGTTACTGCTCAATATCCTGCCAGCATCGATTGCTGAACGGTTGAAAAATGGTGAAAGTCCCATTGCAGACAGCTTTGATGATGTCACCGTACTGTTTGCTGACATCGTTAAATTCACTGAAATGTCAGCTCAGATGTCGCCTGAAAAACTGGTAGAAAAGTTAAACGCCATTTTCCTCTCCTTCGATATTCTGGCCGAATCGCACGGGCTGGAGAAAATCAAGACAATCGGAGATGCCTATATGTTGGTCGGAGGTATGCCTACCCCCTCTGCCGACCATGTCAAACTGGTGGCTGAAATGGCTCTGGATATGCAGGAGTCGATCCATCAGATGAATGCGAATGATGGTGGCAGTGTAAGTATACGCATTGGTATACACACAGGCCCGGTCGTTGCGGCGGTGATTGGGAAGAATAAATTCAGTTATGATCTTTGGGGTGATGCGATCGTTATTGCCAGCCGTATGGAATCTCAGGGCGTCCCCGATAAGATTCAAATATCTGATTCCACGTATCAGCGCATCAAAGATGACTTTCCGTTCGAAGAACGTGGTCTCATTGATGTTAAAGGCCGAGGTAAAATGCCCACATATTTCCTCAAAGACAGAAGAGCCCATTAAGCTTCTGCATTAGAGTTCCCCTCTACTCTGTTAATGCGCCTCACCAAGATCGTCCGCATTACCCTGTGCTTACGATAACTGAGTAAAACCCTAGTCTGATGAGGAGAGTGAAATCACAACGGCTTTCTTGGCCTTTTAATTGCTTATGAGGCTTATGGACTTTTTCAAAGAAATGAAAGCAGTCGCTCTGCTTATTGATCCAGAGCAAGGTAATATTCTGGATGCCAATCATGCTGCGCTAAATTTCTACGGTTATTCTTATGAACAAATCCAGCAACTCAATATTTCTGACATCAACACTCTTTCCGAAGCCGAGATAAAAAGTGAAATGCAAAAGGCTGCCACTGAAAGCCGTGACCACTTCTTTTTCAAACACAGGCTTATAAATGGAGATGTAAGGAATGTAGAGGTTTGGAGTGGTCCGATTGAGTATCAAGGGCAACATGTTCTCTATTCCATCATTCACGACATCACCGAACGCGTACAAACTGAGAATGCATTGCAGCAGAGTGAAATGCATTATCGGGCCTTGGCTGAAAACTCCGATGATGTGATTAGTAATTTTAATCGGGAGCTGAAACACCTCTATGTTAATCCGGCCGTGACTGCTATGACTGGTTTGCAACCTGAAACGTTTATTGGAAAAACGCACAGAGAAATGGGATTTCCATCCGAAATGTGTGATGCATGGGAAACCATCATGACGCGGGCCTTTGAAACTGGTGAAACTCAGCGCAATGAATTCACCTATACAGGACCAAATGGAGCAGCCACAGTAGACTGGCTTCTAAACCCTGAATTCGCCGATGATGGATCTGTCAATTCTCTGGTCAGTCATCTTCGCGATATCACTGTATTCAAAAATAATGAATATAATCTTGCACAAACCAATGCCCTATTAAAGGCACTGCGAGATGCCGTTCCCGATATCATATTCTATAAAGATCTGAATGGCGTTTATCTTGGTTGCAATCAAGCCATGTGCGACCTCGTAGGCAAAAAGAGTGAAAAACATATCATAGGCATTACTGATTTTGACCTGTTTGATAAAAAAGTGGCTGATTCTTTCCGCCAGAAAGACCAGGAGATGTTTATCCAGGGTCAGCCACAGCGCAATGATGAGTGGGTCACCTATCCCGATGGAACACGTGTGTTGCTAGACACCCTTAAGGCCCCACTCCGGGATGATAATAACAATATCATTGGTCTAATTGGTGCCAGTCGTGATATCACCGAACGCCATCAGGCTAAACAAGATATCCACGCCGCTCAGGAGCGCGCTCAAACTTATTTGAATATTGCCAGCGTCATGATGATAGCCATCGACAATAATCAGATTGTTACGCTGGCCAATAAAAAGGCCTGTGAAACTCTTGGCTATCCTGAACATAAGCTCGTGGGTAAAAACTGGTTTGATCATTTCATACCAGCCCATAACAACAAAGAGGTTAAGGCTGTTTATAACCAGCTGATGGCTGGTGATGTAGAACCTGTTGAATATTTTACCAATCAGATCATCACAAGCACAGGTGAAGAACGCACTGTTGCATGGCACAACACCAATATTGTTGATGATACAGGCGTCATCATCGGCATATTAGGATCAGGCAATGACATTACAGATTTGCAGGAGATGGAAGAGAAGTTCAATCAGGCGCAAAAACTGGAAGCCATTGGTACTCTGGTCGGTGGTATCGCACATGATTTCAATAATATGCTGGCAGCCATTTCCGGAAACCTATTCCTCATTAAAGGTAAAATCAGCGAGCAACCTGAGTTGACTGATAAACTATCTAAAGTTGATAGTTTATGTTTTAAGGCAGGTCATATGGTCTCCCAATTACTCACGTTTGCGTGTAAAGACAGCGTTGAACTGCAGACACTCTCATTCACATCATTTCTAAAAGAGGCACTGAAGCTGACAAAAGTTGGGATTCCCGAAAACATCAATATTTCTCAGCATATATGTAGTGAAAACTTGATTATCAAGGGCGATGCTACACAGCTGCAGCAGATCATCATGAACTTGCTCAATAATGCACGTGATGCCCTTGATGGCGTTCGTGAACCACACATTGAGATAAATTTAAAGCTATTCACACCTGATAAACTATTTATGCAAAAGCATCAGGTTGATGGAGACAGTTACGCCCAGCTAACTATCACCGACAATGGTGAGGGCATAAATAAAGAGTCACTTCAACGTATATTCGAACCCTTCTTTACGACCAAAGAACAGGGCAAAGGGACCGGGCTCGGACTGGCTATGGTGTTTGGAGCTATGCAGTCTCACCATGGCATCATCGATGTTGAGAGCACACTTCATGAAGCTACGACCTTCAACATTTATCTACCATTGGAACAGGATGTTAAAGCTGACTTCAATCCAAACAGCCATGAAGAGATTCTTTATGGCAACAATGAAATCATTCTTATTGCCGATGATGAAGAACAGGTCAGAGAAACACTGGCAGAAGTTCTACAAGGATTGGGTTATCAGGTTCTTGCTGCACAGGATGGTAACCAGGCCATTGAGCTATTCAAAACACATCAACATGAAATCAATCTACTTATTCTGGATGTCATTATGCCCAAACTAGGAGGTATCGAAGCTGCAGCTAAGATTCATATATTAAAGCCTGCTATGCCTATTTTATATGCCACCGGTTATGATAAAAACAATGTGCTGATTAATGCCTTAAAAGAAGATGGAGGCAGCGTAATTGCAAAACCTTATTCAGTCGCATCAATCAGCCGCATCATTCACGAACTATTAAAATAATGATTATCCGGTAAAAGCGCTTTTCCCGCAGTGGATTCGGAAGATATCGTGCTGTTGAAAAGCAATCCCGTTGTATCGAAAGCAATAGCCCCCAACACCTCAGTTTCCTTTAGGCAGTTGGCCTTCAAGCAAATCAGCCTGTTGTTTCATCTCTTCAATCATGTGATCACGAAATGCCAATACTCTTGCAGTGCGTTTCAGATCCGGGTGGAACAGTAACCAGACACCCAGCTTCATCTGCGCATCGGGTGGGCACAGACGCACCAGATCCGGGTCAGTATCCCCCATAAAACAGGGAAGATAGGCCACGCCGAGATGTTGTTTAAGTGCGGCAGCAGTTAATAGCGTATCATCGACATTGAAGTTCTGACGTTGGCCGGCGGCTTTTTTTCCGGTCCAGCTTTTATGAAAGGAACAGCAGCTCACGCCCAACCATGCCGGTTTACCACCCTGCTCCTGTATTTGGGCCAAATATTCGCGGCTGGCATACACCGTGGTTGCAACCGTACCCAACTCTTTGCCGATCAATGCATCGTTCGGCGTATTGGTAAGACGAATCGCCACATCGGCATCCCGTTCCACCAGACTGCTATTTTTGTTCGACGTTAGCAGATGCAGATCCACATCCGGATAATGCTGGCTGAAACGGGCAAACATAGGCATCAGAATGCCGCAAGCCATGCTGTTGATGGCAGTTACGCGCAATTCACCGGTCAGGCGAGCATCCCAACCACCCAGAGTACCATCGATATCCAGCACCTCATGCTCCATCTTGCAGGCGGCCAGCTTCAGGCTATCACCAGCAGCAGTGAGTTCGTAGCCACTCTTCTTGCGTTCAAGCAGGCGTACACCCATGTTTTTCTCCAGCGTCCGGATGCGTCTGGATACGGTGGAATGCTGTACTCCCAGCTTTCGAGCACCTCCACTGATGGATCCTTCGCGTGCTACAGCCAAAAACAGCCTGAGATCATCCCAGTTCATAGCGCCTCCTGTGCATTATTGCACATTGTAATTCTTTTTTTAGCGAATTGATAGATAAAAGCACGGCGCTATCATTCGCCTCCATCCGAATGGGCATGCGGTTCATGCTCATCGGTTAAATGGAGAATTTATGCTACTGGGCCGAATTGAACGCAACCGAACCGCATCGCGTCAAATCATGACGATCAAAACCGCGTTGATTGATTTGCAGCCGCAACCTGCTCAGCACACAGCCAAGATTTGAAGAATAAAAGCTCTAACGCGGCCACAGAAGCCCTCAAAAAAATACCGGTAGTGCAGCAGCATGTAGCTGGTGCAAAAACGCTGCATCCATCAAGGCTATTGCTGCAATATCTGACACTGCTGATTCTTATTCTGATCCCGTTGACCGGTCTGTTTCGCATCGACCTGGAATCAGCCAACTTTATTATGCTTGGGCGACAGGTCTGGTTTTCTGATTTCCTGATTATATTCGGTCTGTGGTTATTTATAGCCAGTCTACTGGTGATGACCTATGCAGCGGTCGGTTCGGCCTTTTGTGGTTGGATGTGTCCGCAGAATACAGCGTCTGAATTTGCCGACAGGCTCACACTCAAACTACTCGGTCGCAAAGCGGACATGCTGGATATCAGCGGTCAGAAAATGCAGGTGGCACTTCGCAAAAAGTCCTGGCTGAACTATTCTCTACTATCAATCGGTCTGTTATTGCCGGCCATGCTTTATGCCCTTATCCCCCTACTCTACTTTGCCCCACCATCTGTGATCTGGTCATACATGACCCTGTCCGAACAGGCACTGCAACATGGTAGTCTGTACTGGATATTTCTCATACTCACCGGCCTGTTTCTATACGATATAGCAGCAGTGAAACATTTATGGTGCAAATATATGTGTTTCTATCGTGTCTGGCAGGAATCATTCAAATCAAAACACTCCCTGCGTATCCGTTATGATGATCAGCGCTCAGATCACTGCACGAAATGTAACTTTTGTGTGGATGCCTGTGTACTGGATCTCGATCCACGCACCACCGGCCAGATTGATAATTGCATCAATTGTGGTGCCTGTGTGACTGCCTGTGATCAACTCAACAGCAAACGAAAAAAAGGTGCTGAATCCGGCCTGTTAAGTTTTACGATTGGAGATAAAATAAACGCATCTAAAAGCCGCAATTCAGTAGCCGAATTTTTGCAACGTACTAAAAAATCTCTGCTCGCCACACTGGCTGGCGCTTTGCTGTTAGGCATAGGACTGACCAGTTACCAGAGTGAAGAATTCTCTGTTACCGCAATGGCAGAAAACAGTGCCGGTGCGGTGCTCGACTACCGTATAAACATTGCCCACAAACTCTACTCACCAACCAATGTAACACTTAAAGTTAAAGGGCTTAATGAGTTGTTTTTACTAGAAAAAGAAAGCATACACTTTGAAACATCTGGACGCATGGATGTTGTTCTACATGTGTCAGATGAACTGCCCGCCGGACTGCACCGTTTTACTGTGTTGGCCAGTGCGGATAACGGCTGGTCGGATACATTTCATGTAACCCACTTTGTAAAAAATAGAGCCGTTGAGAACGCGTCGAACCAATGAACTCAAGGAGATATTATGACTTCACCACAATCACCTACTAGCAACGCAGACGGGCAACAAGATCCACACCCACAAAGAACTGCACAACCGTTTTCAGGCAGCACAAAACTACGCAAGGATTCAGCCATGGATCAGCGTTTTATGAAAACCCTGGGCTTCTGGATTGTCTGGGTTTCCATCACCACCGGTGTATTCATGCAGCTCTACCAGCAGGCTGATCTGTGGGAATTTGTAATCAACGATACGTCTCGCGTTACCTGGGTTATTTTGATCGCTTTTGCGCTTGGTGTGCTCGTCAGCTTTATTCACGTTTTGTTATTAACCATTGACTGGTTTTATGCCTATAAGATTGAGGGGCAACTTAAAAAACGTGGACTACAAGCAGCGCGCATGGCCAAACGTCGCATGTCGAGCACATCCAGTCGCTTTCTGAAAGCTATTCAACA
>JAJFLF010000046.1 GCA_021772845.1 Mariprofundus sp. | reverse complement strand
AAAGTGAGATTTGTTATATATCAAGGATTTCATGCACAAAGGTATGATGTGTCAGTGGAAAAAATGACTCTGTATGTCAACAAACGGTAATAATTCCTAACCATGGCGAATCTTCAGGTATCAAAAAAAGGAGCCACGATTTCTCGTGACTCCTTGAGATGGTGCACCCACTTGGACTCGAACCAAGGGCCCACGGATTAAAAGTCCGCTACTCTACCAACTGAGCTATAGGTGCATTTATGCGGCGCACTGTAGTGTTTTTTTTCTGTTTGCCAAGATAAATTTCATTCACCACTTGATGGCCATATTCACTGTTCTGATAGGTTGGCTACTTGTGAAATAATGCTATTTGGTTTGTGCACACAAGCTGTGTACAACGTTGTGGCGAGAGTCGAAAAAGGGGCTTCTTTCAGGCTTTGAGACTTACAACAGATAATATGCTTAAAAACAGGGATTAAATAAATCCCTTTAAAAACAACGGTTCATATTTTATTGTGAGGGAGGTGTTTGGCTGAACTGAAAAAATCATGCGTTTTGTTTAGACTCGGATCCGAATAGATCGTCTCGATCGCAGGGGCAGGGAAGGTGGTGCACATGCCAATTATGAATTTCAGTGTAAAGCCTGTAAGCATCGTTTTGAAACACTGGTGATGAAACAGGATGAAACCGTTGTTTTAAAGCATGTTCGAGCGATCAATTGCAGAAGCTGATTTCGGCCCATGCTGTTGGTCACGGAGCACCGGACAGTGCTTGTGGCAATGCACCATGTTCTCCAATGCCGATGTGTGGCGGCGGAGGCTGTGGTGGCGGATAACCTTGGCGGGGGTCGTATGAGACTGCTGATAAACAGATCAGATACCGCAGCAGTTCATCTGAGATATCCACAGCATTTGTGAACAGTACAGGCTAGATAGATTCATCCGGATCTTGATCTTCAGTTAGCCGCAGTTTTCTCTGTTTCGTTTTTGTCGGGGCGATGCGGCTGGCATTTTTGGCCTTGCGACGTTTTTCCACATGGGCGTTCTGCTTTTTGTGGTGGCGAGACTCTTTCTGGATTTTCAGATAATTCTTATAGTGATCGGCATTGAGTTTGTGGTTGGCCAGAGCCGCCTGAATGGCACAGTCCGGTTCATTGTTATGGTTGCAATTGGAGAAACGACAGTTTTGTGCCAGCTCAAGAATATCTTCAAAACTGTTTTCAATACCATCTTTGACTTCAGCTACGGCCAGTTCACGCATGCCGGGCATATCTACCACCATGCCACCCTGTTTGAGCATGATCAGGTGACGCCGCACAGTGGTATGGCGCCCCTGTCCTGACGCACTGACTGTTTGTGTTTCAAAGGCGTCCTCGCCAATAAGCTGGTTCATCAGCGTGCTTTTACCCACGCCGGAAGAACCAAGCAGGCAGTAGGTCGTTTTGGCTTTAATGCATTGGTGCAGCTGATCCAGGCCGTCACCAGTCTGATTACTGATGGCCAGAATCTTAATCTGGATACCCGCATCGCGAATATCATCCACCATTTTCTGTAGGGCATCAGATGTGATGAGGTCGGTTTTGGTAAAGAGCAGTACAGGTTCGATATGTGCTTCATGAATCATGACCAGGAAACGCTCCAGTTTGGCGACATGGAAATCGTAATTGCATGCCATTACAATGAACGCGACATCAATATTCGATGCCAACATCTGAAACTCTTCATCATATCCTACTGTTTTGCGTTTGAGCAGGGTTTTGCGCGGTAAGATGCTGTGGATGCTAGCGAATTGATTGGTGTGATCAGAATCAGAGTCATGATCTTCAAGACATACCCAGTCTCCAACACAGGGGAATTTACCAACCGATTCAGCTTTATAAAAAAACTTACCCAGCAGCTCGGCAGAAAGCTCACCATGACCATCATGTACCACAATACGACCGCGATCGATCGCCACTACACGAGCTATGCTTTGTTGTGGACCACACTGATCCTGCACATGATCTTCAAACCAACTATCTAAACCAAGCTCACTCAATTCCATGTATATGCATGCCCTCTCGGTGTGAACACTAATGACTATTCAGTTTTAGGAAAGCGGGGTGGAAACCATGTGATAGATTGAACATAGATAATACACCATTTCAGCCTGATGCAACGCTAATATATTCAGCTGACAAATAGAGTGAAATAAGACTTTGTCTGCCTGTCAGAGTGATAAGATCTGATTGTAATACAGTAGTTTTTCAACTGTACACAGAAACTGTGTATAACTTTGTGGATAGAGTTAAGGAAACGCTCTATTTTCAGTGTTTATGACTTACAACAATAATTTTGCTTAATAAATAGGCATAGAAAAAAGCATTTAAAAAACAGTATGTTATGAATATCAAGCAGCGATATTGCTGATTGAGTGAATCCCGCACACCCATCTGCTGACAACAAAAGCCAGCTGGTGGATAAGATTCTTTATAAAGCTCTAAAAGACAACAACTTAGCGTAAATAAAAGGCGATCTTATCGCTGTCTGAAAAAGAGAGGGATGATCAGTAACTTTAAAACCCAATCGTGAGTTTTATTGTCTATAATAATAAATAGCTGGGGTACGGAATAGAACTCCACTTCGTTCAATAAAAGAGGAGAGTAGTTATGAAGAATATTAAATATTGTATACTGTCATTATGTGTTGCGCTGTTCATGGCTGCTGGGGCAGTCAATGCTGGTGATCGTATTAATATAAATACGGCAACTGTAGTGCAGTTGCAGACACTAACAGGCATTGGCCATAAAACCGCCACAGCGATAGTAGATTATCGAAATACACATGGACTGTTTGGCTCGATTGATGCGTTGCGAAAAGTGAAAGGTATTGGCAAAAATAGACTTGAAGCAATCAGAGATGATGTTGAAGTAACGCATATTTCCGAATAGAGGCTGCGTACTTAGGCTAAAATAGTGATATAACAGGGTGTCTATGGTCCTGTTATTCGCTCTGTGATGTTGTGACACAGGCTTTGTCCAACTTTCCTATTGGTAGGAAAGATAATGATCGTTTTAATGCCATTATGTATTGTCAGGCAAGTGGTTAGTTGACGACAGCTTCGCTTTGCCTTTTTTCAGACCAATACGGTTCAGGATTTCGCTATTGATCATCTCATCACTGCCAAAGGTATCGGCAATCACTTCAGTGGCGCCAGCTTGATAGAATTGATAGAGATGAAGTTCTTTACGTGTTCTGACAATGATAGGCAATTCAGCATCAACAGAGCGTACGCGCGAGATGATTTTCATGGCCGTATTAAAATCAATCATGCTGATCACCAGCGCCGATGCACGGGATAGGCCACAGGCATGCAACAGTTCCAGACTGCAGGCATCACCATAGGAGACCGGTTTATTGCCCGCTATACCGTTTTGTACACGTTCAGAATTCAGATCAATAGCCATGCATGGAATGTGTTGCTCGGATAAATAGTTCAAGCTATGAAGGCCTATGCGTCCATAACCACAGATAATCACATGCTGATTGAGCTGGCATGCATTGGCCATAATATTTGATTTGATCTCCTGCCGGCTCTTTAGTACCTGTTTGGGAATCAGCAATGTGGTGATTTTAGCATTATAGCGAATAATGATAGGGGCCAGAGCCATGCTGAATAACATGGTTGCCAGCAGGATCTGCCCTTCTGTCTGACTTAGAATGTCACCTTCCATGGCCAGTATAAGAATCGCAAAACCAAATTCACCGCCGTGTGCTAAAATAAGGCCGGTGCGCATGGATACAGCACTGTTCCACCCACCCAATAAGCAGAATGCAGCTACAAGAAGAAATTTGATCAGCATCAGTGCAAGCAACATGAGTAAAACTGTTGGCCAGATTTCGGGCAACAGCGATACCTCCAGCATCATGCCGATGGTGACAAAAAACAGGCCGAGCAACACATCTCTGAACGGACGAATATCAGATGCAACCTGATGTTTGAATTCCGTTTCACTAAGCATCATGCCGGCAAGAAAAGCCCCCAGCGCAAAGGTTAACCCGATCTGATTGGTGAGCCAGGCAGAGCAGAGCACAAGTAATAAGACAGTCAAAGTAAACAGTTCGGCTGAACGAAAACTTGCGACGGCGCGAAACAGAGGACTAAGCACCCAATGACCAAATGCGAAGATAAGCATGATAACAAGCACACCTTGCCCGAGCGCAGTAAGCACAATATTCGTTGAAGCCTCTTGTGTATTGCCGCTCAACATGGAGACCAGAATCAGGAATGGCACGACCATCAAATCCTGGAACAGGAGGATACCAACACTGTTGCGGCCATGGCGCGTATGCAGCTCTACCTGGTCAGCCAGTTGTTTGGTGACCAGTGCGGTGGAGGACATGGCAACCACAGCACCGATAACCAGTGCACTCTCCAGCGATAGGCCCAACAAGATGGCTGCAGTAGTAGTTAGCGCTGCAGTTAAGAGTACCTGTGCACTGCCAAGACCCAATACGGAGGCTTTCATGCGTGTTAGTACCGTGGCGGAAAATTCCAGACCAATGGTGAATAGTAAGAATACCACCCCGAATTCGGCGAATGTTCTGATATGTTCGATATCAGATACCAGGCCCAGCGTATATGGCCCCACCAGTACACCGACAGCCAGATAAGCAACCAAAGGAGGTAGTCCGATGCGCAGTACAAGAAAGACCACACCAACTGCGGCAGTCAGGATAACCAGCGTGTCATTCAGGTAACCGTATTCCATCAGGCCTCCGTAGAGTTGCATGCAATTACTGATTATTCAGTGTTTGTTAGCGTATGGTAAAAAACAATAAATCGCAAGATGCCAGTATAGTCCTGTAATGAAGCGTGGTGATCATTTATGCGGAATATAAATGCTTTGTCTTTTATTCAATATGGCGAGGAATCCCAAAAGTACTTTATTGATGATCTGGTCAGAATCAAAAAAATATTTATAGTATGGCTGCAGGTGAGTGGGCTACAGCGACTCAGTTGTGCGATTGAGCAGGGATATGCTGTTCTTTGAGAGAGGCGATATGAACGATAAAAGTGATTTTTCCCGGAATAATGCTGCAGAGGCGTTTGAAAATAATAACGAGACGGATGATCCATTGCTCTATTCATCTAAAGACAAAGACATAGATCACATGGGAATGACACATCTGGATCCAGATGAACACGAAGCTGAACCTGAGCCTGAAGGGGTACTGTCTCACCTTGATTCAGAAGGTGGCATGGCTGCAGAAATTGATCAGCTGGCAGATATGACGCAATTTAGTGTTGAAGATGATATATCAGACTATGAGTCGAGCAGGAACCATGGCATGGAAGAGCCCGAATCAGATCAGCATGTATTTGAAGATCCGGATTCTGTAGCAGAAAAGGATGATGGATATGGTAAAATTATCATTGGATCCGTGCTGGCAATTGCAGCTGCGATTTGGTTCATCTGGCCTTCTTCAGAAGAACCGGTAGTTGAAAACAGTGCACAAGTGGTGATTGAAGGCCAACAGAATGCACCTGCGGCTGACGGGCTTCCACAACACGATAAGTAAGATCAAGGAATCAAACAACAGCGGAACACTTACCGTAGTTCGGCACGTTTAGCCGTTCTCATTGCATACCCTGCTAGTGAATGTGTCTGTAAGGTGATTAAACCCTGTTTAGCTATTGGCCTGATCATTGCTTTATGCAGGTAACCTTCCCCCATTGGAGCCGATATGCATGTTACGATTTCAATCTACCTTAAATATATAACGATCACCCTGATGCTGTTTACGTTATCGGCCTGTGGAACATTACAAACGATCTATGAAGAGACCCCTTCGCTTTTTCAAAAAGCGGAAAAAACTGAACTGAATCCACTATTGAAAGAGCTACGCGCGCTTGACCTGGCCAATGATAGAGAAGCTGCGCGCAACAGATTCATGCAAGAGCTGATCACATCCTCAGATAAAATATGTGAAAAATACAAACAGCAAATACTCAATGATAGCCAGCAATGGAACATGTATAGTGAAAAAGGCGGTCTGCAGTTTGAAACGAAGTTGAAAGAAGCAATCAGTTTGCGGCAGTCCGATCGCATTAATCCGAATATGACAATACTTTCGATGCATGAGATGGACAGTGCGGAACATGCGATGGCTACAATCCTTACCGAAACGATTGAATCCAGTCAAAAAATGGCGCGAATTCAGTTGAAAGCGCGTATGGAAGACTCAATCAGACAATATTCGGTAAAACAGGGACTGCTGGATCTACAGGCTTATCATCATAGTTGCTCTGTGCAATTTGCAGCTGCAGCAGTTGCCAGGGCCCGTGCCGAAAAAATGACACCTGAAGAAAAAAGTGCATCTATTGAGGCCCTGTTGCAACTGCGCCAGAAGTTAATGGATGAAGGGCTGAATACGCGGGCCGTACAACAGAAAATTGATGCGCTTATTCTTGCGCATTAAAGAGCAGGTTTATTGCTTCAAGCGAGCAGTAGATGTGCAGAACCTGTAAATACCATGCTCCTGCACCGACGGTACTATGTTTGAAAGCCTGTTTGGCCTGCCGGTTGGTTTACTACATCAGTGAAGGGATATAAAACGACAGATGAAGGAGTTGCGATGCACTATGATGTTATAGATACGATTATTGCTCCCGATGATCGACTGGAGCTGCTCTCAAAGCTTGAGGTTGGTCAGTTGCTGAATACCAGCTCAGGTGGTCTTTATCAGGTCTTCAGAGGCTGCTCATTGGCTGTACTTAACTGTGATGCGGATCTTGATGACGGGCGTGTGTTGATGGAGCGCTACAAAGATTTCGAAATCTATGTGCGCCAGGTTGAGCGTGGTATCAAACTTGAATTGATCAATGCTCCTGCGAGTGCTTTTGTCGACGGGGTAATGATTAAGGGCATCCATGAACATCTCTTTTCAGTGCTTAGAGATATCGTGTTCACCTATGATGAAGTGATCAATAACCCGAGCATCGATCTGGACAGTTCAGAGGGTATCACCAACGCAGTATTTTATATTCTGCGTAATGCAAGAGTGCTTGATCTGGTGCGTGATCCCAATCTGGTGGTCTGTTGGGGCGGCCATGCGATCAGTCGCAATGAATATGATTATACGAAAAATGTCGGTTATGAGATGGGTTTGCGTGCTTTGGATGTATGTACCGGCTGCGGGCCGGGGGCAATGAAGGG
>JAJFLF010000045.1 GCA_021772845.1 Mariprofundus sp. | reverse complement strand
TCGAACAGAGGAAATCCCCCCCCCTTCAGCTGAAAATCAGGCCAGGAGTCGCAGGGCTCAGTTTTTTAGTTTGCACCAATGACTCTTGGAAACTACAACGTAAAGAACTGACCTCAGTATTTCCAACACGTATAAAACTGGCATTGTCAGCGCGACGAATCGGTAAACCTTCTAAAGTTACAAACATTCACTTTTGTTCGAAAGCAGGCACAGGGGTTTTATGCTAAAATCGCCCTCCAGGAAGATCACGCAATGCAATGAATCAAGTATGGAGAAAAAACTAACCGCCATGGCTTCTCATAAAAAAGAACAAATATACAAATTACTGAAAGGGATCGAAACTGGTGATCCAGCATCCGTCGCTGTCGTGAATGAAGAAAAATATATCCAACATAACCCTCAGACTCGTGAAGGTAGTGAAGGCTTAGCAGCGTTGTTTAAGCGCCTATCTAAAACATCTCCTAGCGTAAATATTGTGCGGATCTTTGAAGACGATGATTTTGTCTTTGCCCACACTGAGTACGACTTTGCCACACGAAATATAGGCTTTGAAATCTTTCGCTTTGAAAACGCTCAAGCTGTTGAGCATTGGGATAATATTCAGAAAAGAAAAGGACCCAATATCTCTGCTCACACAATGGTCGATGGTGAAACTAAAGTGATCGATTATGAAATGACCGAAAGCAACCGCATGGTGATTAAGTCATTCATTGAAGAGGTACTTATTCAAAGTCATATTGAAACGCTGGATGACTACATCAATCAGGAAAACTATGTGGAACATAATCCGCGATTTGGCGATGATTTGGTAGAATTGACCAGTGCTCTATCCCGATCTTCCAAGGATAATTCAATAAAATATGAGAAATGCCATCGTCTACTGGCTGAGGGTAATTTTGTTCTATCTGTATGCGAGGGCTATGCGAGGCAAGTCCCCACTTCTTTCTTCGACCTCTATCGCTTAAAGGATGGAGAAATTGTTGAGCACTGGGACACAACTGAGGCTATTCCACCGCGAAGCGAATGGAAAAATAACAATGGGAAGTTCTAAGCGAGCACCATCGTAAGAATCATTGGGTAAACAAAAAGAGGCGTTACGAGAAGCTAAACTGAACATTATCGATCATTCAAACTCTTCGGCATTGATTCTAGATAAGCATAAGTTTTAAATAGTTTAGTCGCCTAACATTGAATCTTCACTATTGGCGAAGAGCAGCCATCCACCTTTACCTGGTGGCTACCGCCATGAGAACGTCTCTGCAGCCTTCCGGGCTTTCCATACTAAAAGGGTGAATAATTGAGATGTCTTTAAAGCCGGCATTCATCAGTGCTGATTTCACCCGTGATGCAGTCAGTCCAAACTCATCTCCTTCTGTAGAAGCCAGCCAATCCCACTGCACAAACGTTCCTTTCTCTGCCATCAGCGATTTTATAAGCGTTAATGTCGCATCATAATCAGGAAGAAATGCGCACACGGATGAAGCAACTACAAGATCAAACTTCAACTGCAATGCAGGGTTCTCTTTGATGGTCTCCGTAGATAAAGTCAGGGAGAGAGTAGAGACATTGGGGAGTTTCTTTTTATGAAGCTCGGCAATCATCTTTTCAGAAGCATCCAGGGCCACGATTCTATTTGCAACAGGAGACAGCTTTTCTGTTAACAACCCTGTTCCACAGCCAAAGTCAAAGACGGTTGGTTTCTCATAATCAACGGCTGAATTGAGTGAATCAAATGCTCTGTCAGCATATGAAACAACCGCTTCGTTTGAATCCCATTCGACTGCATAATCATCCCAACTATCGCTCATAGTTTTGAATGATAACGAATGCGTATCGAATGTCCGCCATGGGCCGAAATCTATCCATTCAGACAATCTAAAAAAAATCGTTTATAGAGACCGACAGGAACAGGCGGCATGTCGTTTGTTTAACATTAACAAAACCCCCTAAAATATTAATAAATAAATATAATCAACTCGAACAAAAGAGTGAAGTCATCAGGGGTTTTCGCTCAGTTGCATGGTAAGCTCAGGGCCCCGCTCATTGCCACGCAGATTAAGGAACACCTTGCCATCGTGCAGCGCAACACCGGTCATGCGCGCCTTTTTATGGCTGGCAATTTGGTTTAGTCGATTGCCATTATAGACCAACAGCCGGGACGGTTTATCACCATCTGTGATCCACAGCCATTGCCGCTCTGTATCCCAGGCCAGATCGGCAGGTTGCATGAGTTCATCATTTTCGAGGTAGGTGGAAATACGGGCTTTCTCGTCACCATCATCAAGTTGCAGGATACGGTGGCGTTCAGGTTCCGCGATTACAATGCGACCATCCGGCAGACTCTCAACACTTCCCAGCGGGGTGAAACGCTGTGCTCCAAGATGAGCGGCTTCTGCCTCCGCACTTTCCGGATTGCCAATAGTCAGCCAACCCTGCTCTTTGTGCAGTATCTGCAGTTCCCTGCTGATCAACGCATAACGGAAGATGCGCCCCACTGCTCCACTACTGACAAGGTAGGCGAAACGACCATTGGTCGAGAAATCGAAACCGCTATGTTCAAATGCACCGGCTGCTTGTAACGGTATAATGGCGGGATGACTTATAGAAATATCGGCACGGTCTATGCGCTGGTCGTCAGGCAGTTTGTCCGCTTCAGCAATGCGCCATATCAATCCTTTATCGAAAAACTCTCCGATCCACAGGCTTTTGTCCGGCGCCTGTTTAATCGTGTGTGCTTTGTGCAGTCCCCGCAGCAGAATCAGCTGGCGTCCGGTCTCAATATCGATGCTGGCAAGGCTCGGAGTGGAGATGCCTGCCTGGGTTTCGTAACTAACGTAGAGCTTTTTTCCCTCTTTCAAGGTGGTCAGCATCTGCGGATTAGCGCTACGCCATGCCGCCAGCGATTTTGAACTCCAACCCGGTGCTAATTCCAGCCCTATGATATTA
>JAJFLF010000044.1 GCA_021772845.1 Mariprofundus sp. | reverse complement strand
TTACAATGGGTAAGAATACGCCGCTCACCTACCGCCAAGAGCTCGGCCATGGTTTCACCCATGCTCTGATTCGCAGACACTTCTGCATCGGCATATGTCTGAGCACGCTCAATCATCTGCTCAACACTAGTAGCTGTTTCCGCACAAGCTTGCATGGCATCGCAGGCATGAAACAGATTGATTGCAGTTGGACGCGTTGCCCTAAAACGTGGCAGCCAATGTGAGAAGAAAGCCTTTTCATCTTCCTGCCAAGCCAATGCCAGTCCATAAGCAGCTGTTGCTCCAATCGATGGTGCTCCACGCACCTGCATCGATTCAATGGCAATCGCCACATCTTCCGGCATTCGACTGCTGACCTGCTTAAACTGGTGCGGTAATAAACGCTGCTCTATCCACTGCACAGTTCCTGTTTCTCCATGCCAATTTACTGCCCGACATGGTTTACCATTTACCCGCATACAAAACCCCTCTATATATGTTAATTAATTGATTTATAAGTACTTTATTGGTTTTCGCGAAGTTTTCTCAAGACTCCATCCAATTCTGCTGCCTGGGTGTAACCAATGCGCATTTCACCAGCACCATTCTTCTTACAGATAATCTGCACAGGTAGACCAAGTTTGCGGGTTAACTCTTCCTGTAGAGCCATAACATCAGCATCCACCACTTTTTCTTTTGCGACTGACGGTGCTTTGGCAGCTTTTCTAGCTTCTTGCTCCATCTGGCGTGCACTCCAGCAATGCTCAATACACAAACGGGCAAGGCGCTCTGCAGTGTCTGTCGGTAGCCCCACCAATGGACGGGCCTGCCCCATGCTTAACTGACGCATTTCTATCATCGCTTGAATGATTTCGGAAAGCTGCAACAAACGAATAAGATTACTAACCTGTACACGGGAGACACCAACTTTTTCTGCAACCTGCTGTTGCGTGCAACCAAATTCACCGATCAAACGCTGGTATGCAGCAGCTGATTCAATGGCAGTTAAATCATCACGTTGCTCATTCTCAACAATCGCTAATTCCAGTGCCTGCAAATCACTCACATGCCTGACCACAGCAGGTATCTCTGTAAGACCGGCTGCCTGAGATGCTCTCCACCGACGCTCACCAGCAATCAATTCATATCCATCACCCATTGGACGCAACAACACCGGCATCAATACTCCATCACGTTTGATTGAATCCGTTAATGAAGCCAACTCATCTGCAGAGAAGTTTGTTCTTGGTTGATAGCTATTGGGTTTGATTTTAGAAATCTGGATTTGTGACGATTGGCGCATCACTTCAGGTGTTGGTGTATCACCCAAGAGTGCATTCAGCCCACGTCCCAGCCCACGGTTTTTAACAACTGCCATACCCTCTCCTCCCTTTAAGAAAACATCTAATTAGGTCACAACTTTTCTACGGTGAATAAATTCACGTGCAACAGACAAATATGCCTGCGCACCTTTTGAGCGCACATCATGATACATCACAGGCACACCATAACTCGGAGCTTCTGATAAACGCTCGTTTCTCGGAATCACTTCGTCATATACTTGTGAGCCAAAATATTCTCGGACATCCTGCTCAACCAGCAGAGATAATTTGTTGCGCCGATCCACCATCGTCAACAATACACCCTCAATGCTCAATACTTTATTTAATGCTTGGCGCACACGACGAATGGAGTCCAGTAATTGTGTCAGCCCTTCCATCGCATAAAATTCAGTTTGTAAGGTGACCAATACTTCATCTGAGGCAGTTAATGCATTGACCGTTAACAAACTCAGAGCTGGTGGACAATCAATAAACACATAATCAAATGGCTCGCCTTGATATGCTGAAAACGCCTCATTCAAGCGCGATTCTCTTGCCATCTCATTTACTAACTCAATCTCAGCACCAGCCAGATCCATACTGGCTGGCAACAACCACAAACGCTCACACTCTGTTTTTATAATGCTGTCATTTAATACAGAGTCGCCCATCAGTACATCATATGTACCTGATGACACCTTGCTTTGTTCCGTGCCGAGTCCCGAGGTTGAGTTTCCCTGAGGATCTAAATCAATCAACAGAACACGGTGGTCCAGTGCCGCAAGCGAGGCAGCCAGATTAATGCTGGTCGTAGTTTTACCGACACCACCCTTCTGGTTTGCCACTGCCGTTACCGGACCTAATCCTTGATGTTTCACGTGAAACCTCCCAGTCATTTCAACCATACCGATAACAGCGAATCAATTGATTCTCATCAGTCCAATCATCAACACTAACCGAATGCTCACCTGTCATTTCCCAACCATCAACAGTAACTGGAGGATGAGCTCTGGGTACTGGAAGTACTGCGATTGCTCCCTCATTTACATGAGGCGTGAACATATTCAACAACTTAGCTTCATCTGCAACCGCTCTTGCAACACAAACATCGATATTAAGTGAGGGCAGATCATTTATATCTGCATCATACACTTCTGAATTCAATTTAAGTTTTCTCACTACATGCCTTAAAAACTCAGCACGTTTTTTTCTACGCTCCACCAGAACACCGGTAAGTCCAGGTTTGGCAGCCAGCAATGGAATACCTGGCACCCCCATGCCACTTCCGACATCAAGCACTCGCCCTTGATCAGGCATCAACTCCACCATTGCTAAAGAAGGCCGAATGAAACGCGCATGGAAGAGATCAGCATCTTTAATGGATGTTAAATTCAAAGCCCTTCTAAACTTCAACACCTCTTGGACATAGGCATCACATAAATCAGGCATGGTCACCCTTCCTTAAATACAACATTAAACTACTAATTGCCGCCGGGGTGATTCCAGTCATGCGTGACGCCTGTCCTAACGTTCTGGGTTTGCCAGCCGTTAAGCGCTGGGCACATTCATTACTAATACCTTTTATCTCGGCATAATCGATCCATTCAGGAATAGACATCCCTTCCAGCAATCGGAATCGATCAACCTCAAGCTGCTGCTTA
>JAJFLF010000043.1 GCA_021772845.1 Mariprofundus sp. | reverse complement strand
ACTCTGCCAATGCCCCATTAATCCAGCCACTAATGCAGGAGAGGATCAGCAATGGTGGCAGGGCATAATAAAGTGCGCTTTGTTGAATGAATAACGCTTCGACTGTGACAAACTGTGCAAGCATATGTGCGAGCGCTCCGAGCAGGCTAATGCCAACCAGACTAAGGCCAGGAATCCAGCGCCAGGCCGCCACCATAACCATGGTGGCACTTAAACCACCTGCCATGGCAATGACAAAGTTTGGGGTGAACAGGGTGCCGATAAAGAAGCTGCCTACAATGATGCGCGCAATGGACAGTGAGATTGCCGCACGTGTGCCCATCATGGCTAAAGCGATCAGGGTTACCAGATTCGCCAAACCCGGTTTGAACCACGGGCCCAGACTTGGCAGGGATGCTTCAAACACATGCAGGCCAATAGCCAGTATCAAAAGTGCCAGCCAGCGGGCTTTTGTTTTCAGCTCTGTTAATGGTGGGCGTGCAAGCGTAGTCATGTTGATAGCTGGAGATTGCGATGGTGCATTATTCAACAATCGCATCAAAGCTGGATTCAGCACTGCCGCGCAGCGTGATCAGAATTTTGTTGGGCACACAGGCAATGATATCGCCGGCATGGGAGTGGGAGCCTGAGAGTACACAGCGTTGGGAAGAGCAGGGGGCAGAGGCGATGCGGGCACCATGTTCATCAATGACGATATCGGATAGGCCCAGATCTCCCTCTACCTGCAGTGTAATGGCTGGCTCTCCCTGTTTTGGTAAAGGGTAGCTCGCTAACAAGGTATCACCATGATAAATCTCAGCCATGGGGGGACCTGCTGCAATATTCGCTTGAATGACAAACCATGATGCGAGAATACTGATCAATGCGATCAATAACAGCAGCCGATCTGCCCATGAGCCTTTGAGGGCATCAAGCATGGTTTGGCGCGGCCGCGATTGCATGGTTAGGCTTGGCATGGCAGCGACACTAACAACGGAGTTAACATGAATATACTGATCACCGGTGCAAACCGTGGCATTGGGCTGGGTTTTACACGCCATTATCTTGAACAGGGGCATGAGGTTTGGGCCTGTTATCGTTCTGATCCGGGAGCTTTGGGTGAGATAGATTCACCGCATCTGCACAGCGTGGTGTGGGATGTCAGTAGTGATGCACAGCCTGTTGGGGAGCTACCTGAACAGATAGACCTGCTGATCAATAATGCGGGTATTTACGGGCCGGTAAAGGATGGGCAGTCGCTTGAGAAGGTAAGTTCTGATGTCATGTTGGATGTGTTTAACGTCGATTGCGTAGGCCCGCTACGGGTGGTGCAAGCTCTAAAAGAGAGAGTCATAGCCGTTCAGGGTGTCATTGCCAATGTCAGCTCAAAGATGGGTTCCAGTGCCGATAATGGCAGCGGTGGCACCTATGCGTGCCGGGCTGCCAAAGCGGGCTTGGTCATTGTATCCAAATCCATGGCGGTGGATTTAGAGCCGTTTGGTGTGCAGGTAATTACCCTGCATCCTGGCTGGGTCAGAACAGATATGGTCAATCATACCGGTCTGATTGATGTGCCGACATCCGTGGCAGGCATGGCGCAGGTGATCACAGATGCGCGAAAATATTCGGGTGGTCAATTTATAGCATTTGATGGTAAAGTAGTGCCTTATTGAGTTATTAACGAACAGGTAAACAGGGAGAGCAGATGCTAGAGACATCCAATATTCAAGAGCTTATCAATCTTTATGTCATTCCATGGGGTATTAATATCGTCATGGCCCTTGCGATATTTGTTATTGGTCGATGGATTGCAAAAATTCTACTCAATATTGCTGATAAGATGCTGAATAAAGCAGGTATGGATGCAATGTTGGTTGATTTTGTGCATTCCATTCTCAATGCGCTGTTGCTGCTGTTTATTATTATCGCATCCCTCGATCAGCTTGGTGTAGATACCACCTCATTCATTGCATTGATCGGTGCGGCTGGTCTGGCTGTTGGTCTGGCACTGCAGGGCTCTTTGCAGAACTTTGCCTCTGGCGTGCTATTGATTGTATTCCGCCCATTTAAGGTCGGTCATTTTATTGAGGCCGCAGGTGTTGCTGGTGTAGTGGAAGAGATCGGTATTTTCAGCACCCGTATGAAAACCGGCGATAATCGTGAAATTATTATACCAAACGGCGCCATATATGGTGGCACGATCACCAATAACTCAGCCCGTGCTACGCGCCGCATCGATATGGTGTTTGGTATTGGTTACGACGATGACATCAGGAAAGCCAAAGAGATTATGCAGGGCATCCTTGATAACGATGTACGTGTGCTAAAAGATCCTGCTCCGCTGATTGCGGTGTCCGAACTGGCAGACTCCAGTGTGAACTTCGCTGTGCGCCCATGGGTGAACGCTGCAGACTACTGGGCTGTGAAGTTCGATGTGACCGAGAAGATTAAACTGGCCTTTGACGATGCCGGTATCTCGATTCCATACCCACAGATGGATGTGCATTTGAATAAATCGGAATAAGCTATTTCATGCGTTCATGAAAGCAGTGGCGGTCAATAGATCGCCGCTGCTTTTTTTGTCCAGTAGCTTTTTTGTTGTCTCATAGTCATCGGCGTTGTCCTGATTGTTATCTAAAACGCGATAACGCAACGCACCTCTATTTATCGGCCATTCCAATATCTTCGATGTTTTGCTCATCTGGTTCACTCTAGCTGAATACGTTTTTTTCTATGCATCTGTGAAAATCAGGAGTATATTGATTATTCTTTATTGGATTCAGCTTGTTTATAAGCCGCTGTCATATTTGTTCTTTAACAGCGTCTATTTAAATGGTGGTAGTGATCGCCGTTGAAAGGAGGATGATATGAAAGCACGAGTAATGATAATAAGTATGGCTTGCATCGCATTGGTGCTGGCAGCAATGCCTGCCTATGCCGGAAATTCAACTGCTGGTACGAAAATTGGTATTTTAACCTGTGATTCTATTCCTGATTCGGGCGTGAATCTGCTTATCCATTCGACGGTTGATATAAAATGTACGTTTAAATCTACCGATGGCAGTGGTGTAGAAAACTATATCGGAGAAACCGGTGTGGGATTCGGTATCAATATTAATTTTGATGTGGACAGACATCTTATTTTCACCGTCTTTGCAGCGGATATGGTGAAAGGAAGTTACAAACTGGCAGGTAAATATGGTGGTGTTGGAGCTTTGGTCAGTGCCGGTGTCGGTGTTGGTGCCCAGGTGCTAATGGGGGGCAGCGATTCAAGTCTCTCACTGCAGCCGGTAATTGAAGGCACTACTGGCGTTGGTGCAAATATAGGTATTACATATTTGTATCTTCAGGCGGATAAATAAACTGGTTAGTGTACTAGTCGATGGGACGCGATTTATTCTTTGATCATCAGCCCTGTTGTTCGAGCGCCCACATCTGTTTCGCACCCTGATACAGTTTTCTGGCAATTTCCCCTTCGCTAACCATCAGACGTGCGCTTGGCGAGAGATCGACAATTCCGCCTGCTCCGGCAGCAGTGTGCTCGCCACCTGCACCGCGTACTGACAGTCCCAGTTTTTTAGCGACAGGTTTAAGCAGATCGACATTGCTGCCATTCTGCGTCAGCCGTGGCAGGGCGATGTGCAGGCTGGCACGCATACCCGTTCCCAGATTAGTCGGGCAGCTGGTGACATAACCGTAAGCTTCTGAACGGGCAAACACGAGTCCCTGCGCCTCTATGAAATCCAGACTAACATGCAGGTGATCGAACACCTCATTGAGCAGACAGCCGCATTTCATGGCCATGATGCGCAGATGGTCCTCCTCGCCTACCCAGATAATGAACTGCTCATCGGCTGAGATATACATACCGCGACCATAGGGCCAGTCTGAACTTATGCCTGCCACAGAGAGGTAGGGATCAGCGCTCATGTCTTTGAACATCTTGTGTTCGGCGACCAGTTGCAGGTATTGCTCATGGGATATTTCATGGCTGGATCCCGGTGTCAGCGAAATATAGGAACCACCAAAATCAGGATTTGCGATTAGCTTCTTAAATACCGCGATCATGCTGTTTTCAAACGCGATGCGGTGATCTCTGGTCATTGCGCCTGGTAGTGGAAAATTGCTCAGATTGCGTCCAACGCGTACGCGCATCGAGCTGTTGGAAAGTGATTCATCAATTGATGCCAGATCCAGCGTTCCATCTGAATCCCAGTTAGAAATCTGCTTAAGCTCTCCTTCAATGCCGTGATAATCGCGAATCAACTTGTCCAGGTAGGGCTGAAAGAGATCGTAATCGTCCGGATTCATGGCATAGGCACCCATCTGACTATCCGGGTTTTGCATGCCGGTGATTATTACCCGTGTCAGCCGTGCCTGCAGCTCGGGCGATAATCCATTGAAGTATGCAGCATCGAAATGACGTGCCATCAGGTTTTCCGGGTGTTGGTGCTGAATTCTGAAAATCTGTTCGCTAAGCATATCGCCCCTTCATAAATTCGAGCTTGCAGGATAACAAAAAATGCAAGTGAGGCTAGAGCAGACATGACTGACGAAGAACGTAGCGAGGTCGTTCGAAAGATTAATCATCGTTGCACTTCCTATAAATGAATACACAGGCCCCGATTAGCGTTCATTAAACAGGATCATACTAAAGTAGTATGGTGGCTAGTCCTTATCTCCATACGATTACGAGCAAGTTATATCGTGTTATTAAGGAGAGAGAATATGGAAGCAGTTACTCAAAAGTCATCTTGGTTGAAATCATTGTTAATGATTATTCGTGGTGCCCCAGAACAGCAAGCTCCCTCTTTAGCAGTAAGCGCATCCGGTCGTCAGTACAGAGGTTCTGACCTTTTCTAAGTCCTTAGTACAGGTAAACAGATTGAAGTGATCTGATCACTGCACCTGGAGATATGATTGGCGTATTTTGGTCGCAGGATGATCACTTAGGAAAAGGTTAGATAAAGACCTAACGCAAAAAAAGGGCAGTGACTATTAAGTCGCTACGGATAATTTAAGACAAAACCCTAACGCAAAAAAGGGTAGTGACATTAAGTCACTACCCTTTTTATTGTTGGTACGAGGACGGGAGTCGAATAGTTACAATAAAGCTACATATGGAAACAATGCTTTCTTTTTGGTTTTGGAAAAGCCCCCCAAAAGACCCCCTTGTTTATTTTTTACTAAGTCGTTTATGACCCAGCTTTCAGCTGTATATAAGTCTCTTGCGATCTTTTAAATACATCTTGATAGAGCTGATTATAGTTAGAATAATGATTCCAATCGCGGCCTTTTCCGCCCGATGGGCCAGACCTGTTTTTATAATATCGCTGAATATAGAGCTATCAGGATAGGTGCTTATTATAAATTCACCATACATCAAAATGGCAAGTGAAGAATAGATCCCGATAATTAGCATCCAAGCTGAACGTTGCCTATAGGATATGACTATAATTGCCTCTTCAATCCAGCTCATTATTTTCCCCAGGATAATGGGGGCAACCTTTTGCCCTAAGGTTTGCAAGTTTGCTGCTGACAATTAACGAGTGTCTATTTCCATCGTAATGGATCATCTCAGGTACTTTAACATCTGGCGACCAAGGCAAAATTGAAGCGATGTATTGTGCAACAGCCGTTGATGCTAATGTAGCATTTGGCCAGATTACCTGTGCTTTATAGCCTGCCGCACCATAATTGTTTTGTTCTTGTGCTATGATTTCATCGTTTAAGAAACCCAAGCAGTGCATACATACACCATCAGGTTTCGATACTATAATTTGCCCCGAAATTAAAAATCCATTTATTGTTGAATGAACATCCATGCCTATATCTATATAGAGTATTGAGTTTTTTCTGCAGAAGCTCTCTAAGTTAGATCGTTCTAAGTAATTATCTACACAGCCAAATATTACATCGCACTTTTGGAACATGTCATAGCTACTGAGCCAAGAGTCAGTTATCACCTCAACTTTAGTGTTTGGTTTTATCGTATTAATAAGTCGCTTAATGACCGTAGTTTTTTGTTCATTAATTTCTGCATCTTTTGGACAGCTGCCAACCATTCTAGTGAGGTTTGTGTCTTCTACAAAATCAAAGTCAGCAATCACAAAAGAGCCAGCGCCTATATGAGCTAGTTGTTGAGCGATGTGGGACCCTCCGCCACAAAGGCCAACGATACCCACCGTTTGCATGGCTAATACTTCTTCATGATTTTCGCCAAGGAAGCTCTGGCGTGATGTCATATTCATGCATAGACCCCCAATGGATGTTTAGGTAGCTCAATAATTTCGATGTTCTCTACAATATGAGCTTTTTGGTCAGAAGGGC
>JAJFLF010000042.1 GCA_021772845.1 Mariprofundus sp. | reverse complement strand
CATTACTGATTAGGAGCTCAAGTGCCAACTCCTGATTGATCTCATTATCATCCACCAGCAGCAATCTTGCACCACGCAATCTGGCAATAGCCGCCTCGGCCTCATTATGACGATGGCTGGAGCGTCTTGTGCTCACTGCTTCGTGACCCAAAGCGGTCATGGTTGCATCAAGCAGGCAGGAGCGGGTTACAGGCTTACTCAGGAAATCTGCGATATTAACTCCGTCCGCAGCAGAACTAGCCTCTTCAGCTCCATGGGCTGTCATCATGACTACAGCCGGTGTGCTGGTAAGATTATTGTCACGCTGGATCGCACGCACTGTCGCCATGCCATCCATCTCTGGCATCTTCCAATCTGTTAGCACCACATGATATGGGTCGCTGCCATCAGCCTCCTCTATCATAGACAACGCAATCTTACCGGATGCAGCAGTATCAACTCGCGGCCCCATGCCATCGAGTATGTGAGACATGATTTCGCGAGCTGCATCATTGTCATCAACCACCAAAAAACGCAAACCTTTCAGATCACTCTCATCCTGATGGCGGATGCGGGAGAGATCGCCCTTCTGCTTGCCTAGCAGGGCTGTAAAATGAAAGGTACTACCTACTCCTGACTGACTCTCTACCCATATCTCGCCACGCATCAGTTCCGTCAGCTTTTTGGAAATTGCCAGACCTAGACCAGTTCCCCCAAACTTGCGTGATGTTGATGTATCGGCCTGACTGAATGAGCGAAACAACTTCTTCATCTGTTTCGGTGTCATGCCAATGCCGCTATCCTTAACAGAGAAGTGAAGTTTGACGCTATCATCATCCTCTTCTGCTATCTCTACAGCCACAATCACTTCGCCATGTTCAGTAAACTTCACGGCATTGTTACCAAGATTGACCAACACCTGGCCCAGCCGTAGCGAATCACCGAGCAGCGCAGTAGGAATATCCGGAGAGAGGTCAAACAGCAACTCCAAGCCATGCTCCTCCGCCTTCAGCCCGACAAGATTTCCAAGATTATCGAACAGATCTTCAAGACGGAATTTGCTATTCTCAATTTCTAATTTTCCCGCTTCGATCTTTGAAAAGTCGAGAATATCGTTGATGATACCCAATAAGGACTCGCCTGAGCGATGCACCTTCTCAACGTAATTGTACTGCTTGCGAGTCAGATCTGTCTGCAATGCCAGATGACTCATGCCGATGATCGCATTCATCGGCGTTCGGATCTCATGGCTCATATTGGCTAAAAAGTCAGATTTAGCTCGAGTTGCCTCCTCAGCGGCCTCTTTTGCACATTCCAGCTCTTCTGTACGCCTAATTATATTCTCATTCATGCTGTGAAAAGCCGTCGTCAGCCTAGTCATTTCATCGTCAGAGTTTATCTCACTTGCGCTGACATCTAATCTGCTGACTTCAGTCATCAAATTCATGATCGGTTTCAATAGCCTATTAATGAGAATATAGGCTAACGAGGCTGCAACAGCGATCAATAACAACCCTTCCATGATAAACAGCATGAGCCAAAAGCTCTGTCCCTCATCAAAGTCAACATTACGCAGTTCAAGGAGCCGATCCTCCTCCATCATGAATTCAGTGATGACACTACGCATATTGTCCATGTATATCTTACCCTCTTCACTTTTGACTATGTCCAGGGCCTCCTCATCTCTGCTCAATCTTTTCAAGGAAATAGTTTCATTTAACTCTTGAAATTTACTGAGCATTATCTCCTTCATGCTCAGCAAGCGTAACTGCTGAGAAGGATTATCAGCAGTTAATTCCCTCAGTTTTTCATAAGTGGCCTTAGCCATATGGATGGCTTCATTATAAGGCTCCAGGTAACTCTCCTGACCGGTGAGCAAGAAACCACGCTGCCCTGTCTCTGCATTAATCAGATAATTCAAAAGGTGATCGCTCATTTCGATGACTTCGTGGGTATGAGAAACCCAGTACCGATGCTTGGAGATATCTCTTTCCTCCATCAAGGTAATGACAACATTGCTAATTGAGAACAGTACAAGCAAGCCAAGAAGTGGCAGTATAAGTTTTTTAACACTACTTTTATTGCTCATGGGGATATCCTTACTTCTCATCAAACTCTTCTTTAATTCCAAGGATTTTAGGCAGCTCTTTTACAAACAAGGGGATCAGTTTTGGGTCAAAGTGCTCTCCGGCCTCAGACTGGAGAAGGTTCACTGCTTTTTGCACTGGCCATGCCTCTTTATATGGTCGCTTTGAGGTCAAGGCATCGAACACATCGGCAATGGCCACAACGCGCCCGACAAAGGGAATATCTTCTCCCTTGAGTCCCTTGGGGTAGCCTTGTCCATTCCATTTCTCATGATGAGTAAGAGCTACAGCTCTAGCCACCTGCATCAAATCGGAATCGTCCTCTCCAATTATCATGGCTCCGATTTCAGCATGTGTTTTCATGACATCGAACTCATCTTTATCGAGTTTTCCTGGTTTCTTCAGAATATGGTCAGGAGTCCCTATTTTGCCTATATCATGCATTGGAGCTGCATGCTGCAGTAAATCAGCATCGGTTTCGTTCATGCCTGAAGCTAAGGCAAGAACCTGAGAGTATTTGCTCATACGGATAACATGAAGTCCGGTATCATCATCCTTATACTCAGCAGCACGGCCTAATCGCTGGATGACCTGCAAACGTGTCTGATGCAACTCAAACGTTTTCTGGCGCACCTTTCTATCCAATTCTCGATTCTGATCATGGAGTGCAAGATGAGTTTTTACTCTCGAGCGAACAATAGGCGGGCTTATCGGCTTGGTTATGTAGTCAACAGCACCTAGCTCCAACCCTATCGTCTCATCATGCACCGTAGATTTTGCAGTAATGAAAATGACCGGGATATGTCGTGTCTTGTAATTATCCTTAAGATGGCGGCAAACCTCATGGCCATCCATACCAGGCATCATCACATCAAGCAGTATGATATCTGGCTGAGCGGCCTCAACAATGTTTAACGCCATCTGCCCATTGGTAGCGGCCATAATATTATATTCACTTTTTAAAGTTCCGACCAGAACATCAATATTTTCAGGTGTGTCATCGACCACTAAAATCGTCGCTTTGTTATTTTCCATTGCCAATGGCTCCTTTTGTGTCAGCAGAGCAGATTCAATTTCTCTTATCAGTTCATCTAAGTTGACAGGTTTCTTTAAAAAAAAGATAGCTTCGTGATCATCAAACTAAAGCTGTTTCCCCTAATTCACCTGACATAACACCTTACTTAGAACTAAAATACCTGACTAATTCAGTTGGTTATAGCAAAGGTTGTGCCATAATTCCTGGCTCTCCACGCATGTAGTTATTATACTTATAGCATGATCAGGAAAATACTTAGCACGAATCAGGACGTTGATTTAGAAGGTTTTAAATGCCTGCTTTTAGCCTTCGTTTCAACAGGTCGATGCAACACAGGACTTTAACTGATTTAAAACTATTACATCACTTGTTCATAGCTTTGTCTCAATCACCGAGTCCGAAGAGTCAAAAAGAACTGTATAGCCTATCCACATTCAGTAGCATGCTATTAGCATTCGTCGGAAACGCTTGGGAGATGCCATCTTGAATCATGTCGAAAGCCATCTGTTATTGAATGCTGGTTTAAATATGCTGGCCGTATTTGATCTGGATAGCCTGCCACAGGACGTAAGACAATCGATTCAGCTGGATGAAACAGAGTTGGTCCAATACAGACAGCTATTGGTGTTTGGGCATGCCGGCAAAGATATGTGGAGAGCCTTGCAACAGTCGCCATTTCTGGATGATGCAAACCCTATCGACAGCTTCTCCATTCACACCGTTAAAAGCTGGTTTGAACATGAACAGACTGCTTGCCATTTTCATCTCTTATATCCCGGCCCGGTTCAAAAATCCCGCTGCAAGCCTTGGGGCAGTTGGCCGGTTGGCATCATGCATCACCATTTCGTATCGGCATCAATGCCAGATTCGGATCATGGTTTGCCTATCGTGTGGTTCTATTGGCCGATACGAAGCTCGAAGTAACAGAACCCATCGCTGATGCATCACCCTGCCTGAGCTGTGTGGATAAACCCTGCATCCCGGCCTGCGCTGGCAATGCCCTGCGCTCTGGTGATCTGTCATTGCAACAGTGTATGGATTACCGCTTACAAGCTGATTCTCTCTGCAAAGAGGTGTGCCATGCACGTCTTAGCTGCCCTGTAGCAACAGAACATCGGTACAGTACTGAACAGGTCAGATATCACTACAGGCGTTCGATGAAAACGATACAGGATTATCTAAAATCATCCTGAGATTAACAGCCGCATAAGTTGGATGATCACTTCAGACTGCTGGTTAAACGCACTGTTTCACTAACAGGGTATTCTTTTCATTGAAGCTTCATATTTGATTCCTATCCTGCGCACCATGAAAAAATCATTGATATCCCTACTTCCCTTTTTGCTCATCTCATCTCCTCTGGCTTATGCCGAAGAAAAAACAGGCACTTGGAAAAATAATATTGAACTTGGCGCTGTTCTTACCTCAGGCAATACCAAAACATTAAACGTAAATGCCAAGCTCAAGTCGGTGAACGACGGAGAGTCACTACGCGACACGATCACTGGTAGTGCGAACAACTCCTCAGATAGAAATCAAACAACGGCCGAAACATACAAAGCCAGCCTGCAGGAAGACTGGAAAATTACCGAGCGTGATTATCTCTTTCTTCGTCTCGGTTTTGAAAGTGATCGATTTGCAGGTTTTAAACGCCGTTTCAGTGAAACGATGGGTTATGGTCGTGATCTGATCAAAAATGATCAATTACAATGGAAAGTCGAACTCGGTGGCGGTTTGAGGCAGAGCCACTTTACCGATCTCACGAAAAAGAATGAAGCCATTATGCGTTCAGCTACAGCTTTAAAGTGGAAAATCAGTGATTCTGCCACCTTCACACAGGATCTATCCACTGAAGGCGGCAAAAATGGTTGGGCCACTGAATCAGTCACAGCACTTCAGCATGCACTAAACTCGCATCTCTCCAGTAAAATATCGTTCAAGGTAGAACATAACAGCAAGGTGCCTGCTACGATCAGAAAGACTGACCTGGAGACAGCGATTACACTGGTAGTGAATTTTTAAACGATCATTAACACGAAAAGGTTAGATGTGGGTTAAACGATTTTATAACACGGACGATAACTGTCTGCCGTCATCTTCATGCGACCCTGTGCTACGAACGCATTAAGCAAACGATCAACCGGCTCCATGATGCAGGCCTCTCCTTGAATCTCAAAGTCACCATACTTTTCAATCGCGCGGATGCCCTCATCTTTCACATTACCGGCAACCAGCGCTGAAAATACGCGCCGCAGGTTTGCCGCCAACAAATAGCCCGGTTGATCTTTATGCAGTGCCAGGGAGCGCACATTTTCATGCGTTGGTGCAAAGGGTTGCTGAAAGGCCTGATCAATCATCAAGCTCCAGTTGAAATAAAATGCATCACCGATGGATTTGCGATACTCACGCACCTCATCAATGCCTGCCCGCATGGTCTGAGCCACCAGTGCCGGATCATCAATAATAATCTGATAACGCTGTTGCGCCTCGTCGCCCAGCGTTAAACCGATAAATGCATCAATCTGTTTGAAATAAGCTCTGGCTGATTCAGGCCCGGTCAATATGAGCGGGAACGGTATATCCTTATTCTTTGGATGCAGCAAAATACCCAATAGATAGAGTATCTCTTCGGCCGTTCCAACCCCTCCGGCAAAGACAATAATGCCATGACCTGTACGCACAAATGCTTCCAGTCGTTTTTCAATATCAGGGAATATCGTCAGATTATTCACAATCGGATTGGGCGCCTCAGCCGCAATAATGCCCGGCTCGGTAATACCCAAATAAAGTCCATCATGAATACGCTGTTTGGCATGGCCGATGGT
>JAJFLF010000041.1 GCA_021772845.1 Mariprofundus sp. | reverse complement strand
CATGAAAAGTCTCGAAGATAGCGGCACGCTGCATCTGCTCGGACTACTCTCTGACGGTAACATTCACTCTCATATAGACCATTTCACCACCTTGATTGATCACGCCTTTGCACGCGGTGTGAGAAAGCTGCGTATCCATGCCCTGCTCGACGGACGTGATGTAGGCATTCAATCCGCCCTACAATTTGTTTCTGTACTGGAAGAGAAGTTCACCGCGATCAATCAACATGATGGTTTTGATTTCTCTTTTGCCTCTGGTGCAGGCCGGGAACGCTTAATCATGGACCGCGATAACAACTGGCCTAAAGTCGAAGCCGGCTGGAATTTAATCGTACATGGTAAAGCTGAATTGCGCTTCACCTCGATGCAGGCCGCCATTGCACAGCTCAGATCAGATCAGCCCGACCTGATTGATCAGGATATGCCTGGTTTTGTCATTGTGGATGAAGAGGATGCACCTGTCGGTACCATCAGCGATGATGATGCTGTCATCATGATGAATTTCAGAGGTGACCGGGCCATTGAGATCACTGAAGCCTTTGAACTGGATGACTTTGATGGTTTTGAGCGCGGCATACGACCAAACATCACCTACGCAGGTATGATGGTTTATGATGAAGATAGAGATCTTCCCCGCTTGCAGCTTATGGGGCCTACCAAGGTCGATAACCCGTTCGGAAAACGTATTCTTGAGCTCGGCATTAAACAGTTCCGGCTGACCGAAACACAGAAATATCCACATGTGACCTTCTTCTTTAATGGTGGTTATCGCAAACCACTGGATGCCTCCATGGAAGATTATATTCTGATCGATTCTGATAAAAATGTATCGTTTGCTGATGCGCCGCAAATGAAAGCTGTCGAAATTGCCGACAAAGCTGTGCAGTTGATTGAAAGCGGTGAATATGGTTTTGGACTCATCAACTTTGCCAATGCTGATATGGTTGGCCATTGCGGGAAGATGGAGCCTGCCATACAGGCTATTGAGACTGTAGACACAGCCGTTGGACGCATCATTGATGCCCTGAAAAAATCAGGTGGTTGCGCCCTTATCACTGCCGACCATGGCAATGCAGAAGAGATGCTGGTCTTTAAAGACAATGGAAATACCGAAGCCTGCACGAAACACTCCACCAATCCGGTTCCCTGTATTCTGTTTGATCCCGCCTACGACGGTTCATATCAGCTAAGAAAAGGGAATATCACACACGGCCTGTCACATCTGGCTGCAACACTATTTGAAATCATGGGTCATGATATCCCGGAAGACATGGACCCTTCATTGATCTCATACTCATAATCGCTCTATTGGCGCAACCTTTTCGCCACTGGTGAAGCCTTTACGCTTGCCTCATCTATTTGATCCGGCAAACATTCAGCAGTAAGCTGATCTCTTCATAGATAGCTCTGAACAACGCGCTCTCTAGATTGATCACTTCAACAGGAGTCACCTTATGGAACAACTGGATCAAATTGCCGCCATTCTTGCTCTCACCATGGGAGCGGCATGGGCCAGTGGCATCAATCTCTATGCAGCTATTCTGATGCTCGGCCTGATGGGCACAACGGGTAATATCGATCTGCCTCCTGGCCTGGAAATACTCACCGATCCCATGGTACTCATGGCTGCCGGTGTGATGTATGCGGTAGAGTTTTTCGCTGACAAAATACCTGGCGTAGATACTGGCTGGGACTCCATTCACACCTTCATCCGTATTCCTGCCGGTGCCATGCTGGCCGCTGGTGCAGTCGGAGATGTTACTCCTGCACTTGATCTTGCCGCCGGTATTATGGGTGGTGGTTTAGCTGCTGCCACGCACGCCACCAAAGCCGGTTCGCGTGCACTCATCAACACATCTCCGGAACCTTTCAGCAACTGGACAGCATCTGTTACAGAAGATATCGCTGTTATTGGTGGTTTATGGACCGCATTGAATCATCCGACTCTCTTTGTTGCACTGATGATCGTATTCATTTTAGTGATGATCTGGTTATTGCCCAAGTTATGGCGCGCGCTTAAAACTGTATTCAGAAAAATTCGAAGCTTTTTCGGTGCAAAAGAAGATCCACCTGAGAGTGCCTCTCCACCACCATTACAAGAGAGCCCCCCATTGCAAACTGATCATCAGGATCCACCCGACAAAGCCTGAGCTACGCTATAGACTGATCAGAAAGCGGAGTTGTTGAACAGAGCATCTATTTCTTGTCAGGTTCAGCCAGATCTCTCGCCATTGTTTCTGCAATTTCAGACGTTTCTGAGCGGTTCAAGCCTTCGTATTGTGGCCATGATTTTGAGAAGTCCTCTTTCATGGGCTCCTCTCCCCTATTTTCTTGAACAGTCACTGGAACAGTTCGTTCTGACACCTGCTCTGGAAATCGTTCTTGGGCCTGCGCTGGCGCAGTTTCAATAATTTTAATATCTGCCGGTTGAATGAATTCAGGCTCAACGTCTAGCGGCTGAATATCCAACAACTCAGCATCTTCCCGTTTTGGATCCACCACATTTTGCTCTGATCGCTTGATCGACTTCGGCTCAGCAAATGTTTCAATCTGCAGTGGTCTCTTTTTGACTGCGGCTTGCGCTGTTGGCTCTGCTTTTTTTACTGTTGTTTCTTTATCCTTTTCAACCGGCATCGCTTTCTGAGGCAACCAGAAGCTTGATGTCATGTCCCGCCTTGCAGCGTCCGATAGCTCACGCTCCAGATTTTGAATTTTATAACGTGCTGCAAGATGACCTTGCCGAGATGCCGCCTCCAGCCATCTGATCGCATTCTGATAAGAGCGCGGCGTTCCATTGCCTTCGGCATACATCATACCAAGGATAAATTGCGATTGCTCATGACCCGCCTGAGCCGCCAGCTGACACAATGGCAACGCCTTGGCATAGGATTTCATATAATATGATTGCAAGCAGCCTGGCGCATCCATTCCCGCTACAGCATCACTGCTCGAGCCAGCCAACAATCCCAGGCTGACCATGATCGAAAAGAATATTTTACGACTTACAAACTTCATTGGTTCATATCTATCAGGCGAAATGTGCCATCGCCCTTTTCAATAAGATGAGAGATTTTTGCATTGGACAACTTGTATCGCCCCTCAGGTTCAATGCCCTGCAATGATTCAATCAGGCGTGATCCAATATGATAGTGCGAGACCACCAGAATACGCTTTCCAGAGTCTGCAAAGCGCTTGTGAATCAGTTGAACAGCTTTAAACATCTGCAACAAACCATCACCATAGTTTTTTGCCGCATATCTCCGACGCGCATCATCATCAGGGAAGGTGTAATACCTCTTCATATTAGATTCAAGCTGAATCTGTTGACCCCGTTGTAAATTAAATGAGGACAAGCGGCTCGATTTCTTCTGCCAACAACATTCCTGCAACTCCGGCCAGATTTCAGCTTTCAGCTCATGTTTTTTCAAATAAGGGTAGATGGTGTTCAGCGTGCGATATTTTGGACTCACTATAATATGATCGAAATGCAGTCTGCCCAGTTTTTCAGTTAACTCGGCCACCTGATTTTTTCCTTTGTCGGAAAATGTACGGTCATTCTCATACGTATGCTTGTGGGTGACATTCCCCACAGTTTCACCATGCCGAACAAAATAAATCTCGGTTGCAGGCGCAGCATATGCAGTGGCCGCCACCACAACAAAAGCAGAGCAAAGCGTCGCCATCAATACTTTTATCATCGTATTCATAGGCTTATCTTAGCAGCTCTACAGATATAAAGTGAGCGTAAATTATCCGCATTAAAGCTGATGCGCTTCAAACCAGTTATCTCCCATGCCGATATCAACGATCAACGGTACACTCAGCTGCACTGCAGATTCCATCGCTTCCCGCATCATTGCAGAGACTTTTTCCGCATCACAACGCGGGGCTTCAACAATCAATTCATCATGCACCTGCAAGATAATTGACGATTCCGGAGCCTCTTCTTGCAACCGTTGATGCAAACTAATCATGGCCACTTTAATAATATCAGCTGCTGAACCCTGCAACGGTGCATTAATGGCTGTACGCTCAGCATAAGAGCGGCGCATACCGTTGCTGCTGTTTATCTCCGGCACATAGACCCGGTGCCCCAACAACGTTTCAACATAACCACGCTCTTTGGCTTTCTCCATCGTCTCATCCATAAAAGCACGTACGGTAGGGTAACGGGCAAAATAAGACTCAATAAAGGTTTTCGCTTCGCTTCGACTTACCCCCAGCTGTTTGGCCAGGCCAAATGCACTCATGCCATAAAGAATGCCAAAGTTAATGATCTTAGCACTGCGGCGCATCTCACCCGTCACTTCAGCCAACTCAATATCATTGACCGCAGCTGCGGTGGCCGCATGGATATCTTTACCATCAGCAAATGCCTGCCTCAACACATCATCACCGGAGAAGTGCGCCATCAGACGCAATTCAATTTGAGAATAATCCGCTGCAATCAGCACTTGCCCCGGCTCGGCAATGAAGGCTTTGCGAATCTCACGCCCTTCCGTGCTACGAATCGGAATATTCTGCAGATTGGGCTCCGAAGAAGATAGACGCCCTGTGGTGGTAATGGCCTGATTAAAGGAGGTGTGGACTCGTCCGGTTTTCGCATGCACCAATTTTTGCAATGCATCGGTATAGGTTGATTTCAATTTGGCCAATTGACGCACTTGCAGAATCAGGCGTGGCACTTCATGTGCATCAGCAAGTTTTTCTAGCACTTCCTGACCAGTTGCCCACTGACCTGACTTGGTTTTTTTACCACCTTCAATGCCCAGCGTTTCAAACAACAATACACCCAGCTGTTTTGGTGACTGAATATTGAACTCCTGACCTGCTGCATGATGAATCCCTGTTTCCAGCTCAGCGATACGCTTACCAAAAGAGACTGATAACTCGCTCAGCAGAGCAACATCTACATGTGCCCCCTTCCACTCAATATCTGCCAACACCAATGCCAACGGCAACTCAATAGAATCATGCCGGTTTAAACGACTCTCGCTGCTTAATTTATCACGCAATAGATCAGTTAAACGCAAGGTAATCTCAGCATCTTCCGAGGCATAGGGTAGTGCTTCTGTGATACTCACCTGATCAAAACAGATCTGCTTAGCACCTTTACCAGCGACCGCTTCGTAAGGCGTGCATTGATAACCCAGATAGTCCTCGGCCACACTGTCCATTTTAGGTGCATATTTAGCAGGATAGAGGCAATAGGCCAGCAACATTGAATCAGCGCTAATACCAGCCAGCTCAATACCTGCCCTTCGTAACACCTGAGTATCATATTTCAGGTTATGACCACACTTGAGGATATTTTCATCTTCTAACAGAGGTTTCAGAGCCGCTAGCACATCGGCTCGTGGCAACTGTTTTGGTGTAGGCTCAAGCAGATCAATCGCACGATGCGCAACCGGCACATAATAACCTTCAGCTGCTTTTACAGAGAACGAAAGGCCTACAATATCAGCATCATGTGTATTCAATGAGGTGGTTTCTGTATCCAAGGCAATCAGTTCGGCACTCTTCAATGCCTGCAACAGCGTTTGAAATGAGTCATCATCATTGACCAGAATATCTGTGCGGGCAGGTAGTGCTTCATGAACAGTTTCTTCTGCTTCTTGCTCTATTTCCACTGCCATGGCGGGACTACTTTCATTCACCGCTTTGGTCTTAGGATCATCACCAGCATCGTCAAATTCAGCCAGCAAACGGCGAAACTCCAGACGTTTAAACAACTCAGTTAGCTTGGGACGATCAGGCAGAGACACAGCCAAATCTTCCAGCTCAATGCCCACATCGACCTGATCATCGAGCGCCACCAATCGATAGGAAAGGCGTGCATCATCTGCAAATTCAATAAGATTTTCACGGCGTTTGTTCTGTTTGATTTCAGGAGCTCTGCTCAACACACCTTCCAGATCGCCATAGGCTTCGAGCAGTTGCACGGCCGTTTTAGGCCCGATACCGGGTACACCTGGAATATTATCCGCGGAATCACCTGCCAGCGCCAACAGATCATGAATGCGATCAGGCCCTACACCCCATTTCTCCTTGACCTCTTCCGGCCCGTAATCTTTTTTACGCATCGTATCGAGCATCCAGATGCGATCATTGACCAGCTGCATCAGATCTTTGTCGGTCGATACCATGGTCACATCCCAACCCTTGGCCTCCGCCTGCTTGGCCAGTGTTGCGATCACATCATCGGCTTCGTAATCCTCGATACAGATCCGGTTCAATTTAAAGGCATCGGTCACATCAAATACAGATGACCATTGTGGTACCAGATCTTCAGGCATCGGTGGCCGATGCGCTTTATAGTCAGGGTACATTCTGTTGCGAAAGGTCCCCCCCTTCGGATCGAATACAACCGCCACATGGGTGGGACTCAGGTCTTTGAGAATACTGCGCAACATCTGCACATAACCAAAGACCGCATTGGTCGGTTCACCCTTTGAATTGGCAAGGTTATGGCGCACGGCATGAAAGGCGCGAAATACATAGTTGGGTCCATCGATCAATACTAAATGAG
>JAJFLF010000005.1 GCA_021772845.1 Mariprofundus sp. | reverse complement strand
CGTCAGGATCGACCGTAAAGGTGCAAAGGGTGGGGGGAAACACGATATTTCTGGTCGAGGAAAGAAATCGATTGCGGTCGATCTCAAAAACCCAAAAGGTATCGAGACGGTTCTTTCGCTGATTGAACAAGCTGATATTCTTCAGGAAGGGTTTCGTCCAGGGGTCATGGAACGATTAGGACTTGGGCCGGACGTGTGTTTGGAGCGCAATCCGAAACTTGTCTATGGCCGGATGACTGGCTGGGGACAAACGGGACCGCTATCCCATGCGGCGGGTCATGACATTAATTACATTGCCCTTACCGGTGCACTCCATGCCGTTGGTCGGGCTGGTGAACCGCCGGTTCCGCCACTCAATCTATTTGGAGATTTTGGCGGTGGTGCTTTGTATCTCGCGATGGGAATGTTAGCGGCCTATATCGCAGCGCAAAAAACAGGAAAAGGTCAGGTTGTTGATGCAGCAATGACTGACGGGGCTGCGTCCCTGATGAGTATGTTTTATAGCTTTATATCCATGGGAATTTGGGAGGATGTCCGTGGTAAAAACATGCTCGACAGTGGCGCCCATTTTTACGATGTCTATGAAACATCTGATGGGAAGTTTGTTTCGATTGGTTCAATTGAACCTCAGTTTTATGCTCTGTTGCGCGAAAAAGCCGGACTTAATGACGATCAGTTTGATGCCCAGCACGACAAAGCGCAATGGCCGCAGTTAAAAGAGAAAATGGCTGAAGTGTTTTTGACAAAAACGCGGGATGAGTGGGATTCTATTATGGAAGGGAGCGATGTTTGTTATGCGCCGGTTCTTTCTTTGAGTGAAGCGCCGTATCATGCGCATAATAAAGCACGAGAAACTTTTGTTGAGATTGACGGAGTGGTCAACCCAAATGTTGCTCCGCGTTTCAGCGGGACTCAGTCCCAAATTGAAGGAACGCCGCCGACTGTTGGCTGCGATAATGTGTCTGTTTTGTCCGAGTACGGATTTGATGGCGAGGCGATAGGTAATCTCGAATCTGACGGGGTTATATAGAGTTTCATGCGATTTCTCGAGGGGACAGAATCAAGGCGTCGTATTTATTTAATGCGCCATGGTCATGTTGATTATGTGCGCAAGTTTCATGATCCCGAAGAAGTGCGGAATGTCCCGCTCACAGAACGCGGTCATGAAGAAGCTCATGCTGTTGGTCAATCGCTTGCAGATATCAAAATTGATCATGCGGTTAGCTCTGGATTAGCCCGCTCCCGGGATACCGCGGATATTGTGCTTAGCTATCAAAAATCGGTGACACGCCTCGAACATGTGCATGATGCACGATTTGCCGAACTGCAAAGCGATGGGTCAGGCAGTTCAAATAGGGCTTCTGTTCCTCGCAAATTGATCATTGATATCATGACAAATTTGTTTGCCCGTGCAGCAGAAGAGGGCGCGCGCATCCCTCCTAAGGGAGAACTCTTTTCTGATGCTTTTGAACGGGTAACATCTGGAGCGATTGAACTGCTGTCCCAACCGGGATGGTCAACGATGTTGCTCGTCGCTCACGAAGGGGTCAATCGCGTGTTGCTGAGCTGGGCAGCGAGTGGGGGGCTACAGGCAGTCGGCGCTTTCGAACAAGACACATGTTGCGTGAACATTATAGATTTTGATTTAGATATCAGTGCAGATCCTGGTAGCCCTCATTTTGTCAAACGAGCGGCTATTAAGAGCACAAATTTGACACCTCATAATCCAACAAAAAGGGGCATGCACCTAAACAGCCTCGAAGACATTATGTCTGGAATGGATGATTAGTTAGGGCAATTGGGGCTTCTAATTATCGCTCGACATCCACCATGCAGAATACTTGAAGCCCGCACCTTCATACTCCCACCCCAGGAGGGGGGAACGCAGGGGATGCTGCAGTTCCGTCCACCAGGCCAAGCGATCCGATGTTTGGTGGAACAACGGCACGACGTAGGATCCTGACAAAAGGAGACGATCTAAGGCTTTTGTAGCAGCGACCAATTCAGAACGTGTGTTGGCGCCTGCTATCATTGTAATCATCTGATCAACCGCAGGGTTTTTTACGCCAGCGAGATTGTAGGTCCCGTTCTGATCCGCAGCACTTGAGCCCCATCTAAATGCTTGTTCATTGCCTGGCGACAAGGTGCCTGGCCACAGAAACGGCGCCATATCAAAATCGTAGGTTTGTATTCTTTGCTGATATTGCACGCCTTCAACCAGGCGAACTTCGGCTTTGATACCTAGTCGCTTAAGAGAGCGGGCATAATTTTCTGCGACACGTTGGTAGGCTCGGTTGCCAAGCAAAATTTCAAATCTGAAAGGTTCTCCGGTTTTTTTGTTACGCAGTTCTTGATCTACAATTTCCCATCCAGCTTGGTACAGAAGACCAAGGGCACGTCTGGCGTTAGATCGCGCATTTTCAGGCGTGCCATTAATCGGCGCTTGCCAACCGTTTTCGAGAATGTTGGGGTTTAAATAATTTGCATGGGCTGAAAGCAATTCACGCTCGCGAGAGCTGGCAGCACCTTTTGCGGCGAGTTCTGAATTGTCGAAGAAACTCTGAGTTCGCTGGTATCCATCGTTGAAAAAATTCTCATTAATCCATTCAAAATCGAGCGGTAGGATTAAAGCCTCGCGAACCAGGCGATCGGAAAAAATTGGCCGACGCGTGTTAAATGCAAAACCGAGCATGCCGCTCGGGCGGTTGTGCTTAAACTCATTTGTTTGGATGAGAGCATTTCGTGTGGCGGAAAAATCATATGAGTTTGCCCAACGTGTGGGATCTAGTTCGGTGCGGAGTGTGTAGAGACCCTTTTTGAAGGCTTCAAATTTGGTATTTTGGTCGCGATAGTAATCCAACTTGATCGTCGAAAAATTGTGCCGCCCCATATTTATCGGCAAATCTTTTCCCCAATAATTGGGGTTGCTGGTGAAGGTGATTGTCCGCCCCGGATCAACTTGCGTGATGCGATAAGGTCCGGACC
>JAJFLF010000040.1 GCA_021772845.1 Mariprofundus sp. | reverse complement strand
GCGACAATTTGCCTAATTTTCACACCTGAATTTCCTAATACGCTTTGCCGCTAGTTTTTGGTGGGGGGGGTGAGTCATGGATGTAACCACGCTGATTGATAAAGGCGGTCCGGTGATGTGGGTGCTTGTAGGATATTCTATTGTAGCCGTTGCCATTGTATTAGAGCGACTCATTCAACTGCATTTGATGCCAAAAGTAGGTAGTGATTTTGAAGCCTTGTATCAGGAAAAAGGCAAGCGCATTTCACCTGAATCAGCAATTGCTATCGGTGTGAGACAGGCAGCAACTGAGGGTGTGAAAGACCTGGCGCGTGTTGCATCACGTATTGGCAGTGAACAGCTGGCAGCTATGGAGACCGGCCTGCGTACCTTGGCGTGGCTTGCGAATACTGCCCCGCTACTTGGCCTGTTTGGAACGATTACCGGTATGATTAAAGCATTTCAGGTGATCGAGAGTGCAGGCGGAAAGGTAGATGCCATGGTGTTGGCCGGTGGTATATGGGAAGCCATGGTCACCACTGGAGCAGGTCTGGCAGTAGCTATTCCTGTACTACTGCTTTTGCACTTTCTGGAAGGGCTGGTGGATCGTCGCGCTAAGTCGATGCAGCGGGTGGCATCTATGGTGATAGAGCAGTTGCCACATCTGCCTGAGACCACTGTGCATGACCGGATTCAACACGGGAACAGTTTGGCTCATGGAGTTTGAGGGTACACGCCGAAGCGGTCAGGCCCCCAACCTTACACCGCTGATCGATATTGTTTTTCTGCTGCTGGTGTTTTTCATGCTCACAGCACACTTCGTTAAAGACGAAGGGCTTCCTATTGAGTTGCCGGAAGCCATTAGCGCGATCTCTATTGAAAATGAAAAGCCACTCGAAGTGGTGATAACAGAGGCTGGTCTTATCACTATAGATGGACAGCAGATGAGTGCTGAGGCTGTGATAGTGCATCTCTCCAGTCTACTTGCAGAAAGGGATGAAAAGCGGGTTGTGATTCGCGGCGATGCAGCTGTGAAACTGGGCGATTCGGTGAAGGTGATTGATGCCGCGCGTCAGGCTGGAGCTACCGGTGTAGATATTGTGACAGAGCAGCCGCCGCGCCCCTGAAATGAGTGCCGTTATGTTTGGGGGTAGCTCCGCTTTTGTTAATAGCAATCCGATTCGTTTTGCGACGGTCACTGTATCGCTGCTATTGCATGGGTGGATATTTGCCGATTCTGGCGGCCAGCCATCTGCTGTTTCACTGCAAGCGGTTCAGACCGTAACACGTTTGAGTTTTCTTGCTCCTGCACCTGAGCCTGTCGTGATTCCAGAAGTGGCTCCTGAGGTGATTCCTGAACCCAAAGAGGAAACGCCGGAAATAAAACCGGTACGTAAAGTGAAACATAACGTTGTGAAAAAAAAGGCTAGAGAAATGGTGACTGAGGCGATTCAGGAAGTCGTGGTTCAGGAGCAGGTGATTCAACCCGAGCCTGTAGCAGTAGTGGCGCAGGCTGTAGCCGTTGCAACTGCACAGAAACCACAGGTTGATGAGGGGCTGATCAAGCGTGAAACCGAACGATATTTAACCGACGTGATGGCCCATATCGAAAAACATAAATGGTATCCAAAAGCGGCCAGACGAAGAGGGCTGGAGGGAGAAGTGCATGTGCGTTTTGTTCTCCATCATGATGGTTCTGCTCAGAACCTGAGTGTGGAAAACGCTCCTTCTGTATTACTGGCTGCCGCTAGAAAGGCGGTTGAGAAGGCGATTCCAATGCCCTCACCTCCGGCAGGTGTGCATTGCCCGCTTGAGTGCGAATTCCGTATGCGTTTTAACCTGAATGCATCCTGAACAATTAATCCTACAAAACAGGGAGAGAATAATGAATCCGAAAATAAGAAACAGTGCGACAGGGATATTGGGTCTGTCCGTCCTGTTGATGGCGTCACATATAAGCAGTGCTGCAGATATGGGACTTATGCAGGTGGATTCCACCACTATTGATGACCGCTTTGAATCCAAGCGCGGGGAGCCCTCCAATATATCGGTGATATCCGGTACAAAGGTAGAGAAGGCCCATGCCGAAAATATCAAACAGCTTCTCGATGCGATTCCCGGTGTCACAGCGGAGCTGCAGAGTCAGGACTCGTTAAAGATCCATATCCGTGGCGTAGAAAATCAGCGCTTTATGGGTGAAAAACCCGGTGTCGCTGTGGTCATTGATGGTGTGCCGGTATTTGAGCGTACGGGACGTGTGAATATCAATATGGATGACATTGAATCGATCAAGGTGATAAAGGGGGGGAGCCTCTTATCTCTTTGGGGATGATGCATTGGCCGGAGCGGTGATTATTACCACCAAGCGCGGAGCCAAGATGGCCGGAGGACAGATTTCAGGAGAAGCCGGCAGCTTCGGTTCTAAGCGCGGTTTTGCGCGAGCAGGTTTTGCAGGTGAGTCTGTTTCAGGGCATGTGCAGGTGAGTCGCCGTGAAGCAAGCAGTTATTATTTTCAGGGTGATTACAAAGCCGATTATTTGAACGGAAAGTTGCAAGGTTATCTATCAGACACGAGTGATCTCACCTTCGGCTGGGAAGTGGCTAAGCGTTTCAAGGACAGTCACGGCACTGTTGAAGGTGTAACACAGGCAGCGCTTGATCCGACCAGTGTGGGTGGCCGTGATTATGCGCGTAACTACAACGTGGATCTCGGTAAATTTTATCTCACTTATGCCAATGATTTCACTGAAACAAGCAACCTTATGCTCAATCTTTATCAGTTTGGTGATCATACAAAATTCTGGACCGCTCCGATTCGCACCGATGTAAACCGCTTACCGGTTACCGATGTGAATGCGTACCAGAACAGCAATGACTACAAACAGACTCAGCGTGGTGTGAAGGGCGAGTGGCGTAATGGCGGAGAAAAGCTCGCCTGGATGGGGGCTTTTGATCTGCGCGACAATAGTTACAAGAACAAGGTAAGTATTCTGCAAGATTTCCGCGCCAGTGCATTCAGCCCGATTACAGCAGCAGGGACTGTAACTGCCGATAACAAAACTAAAGAGCGCATATATGCTGTTTATGGTGAGTTGAAGTTCAGTCTGACTGATGCACTTACTGCGACAGTTAACGGACGCTATGACCACCTTAAACTCGGTTATGAGGATTATCTGCCGGCCGCTCCGGCCGCGTATCTTTCCAAGAGCTTTAATGTCGGTTCATGGCGTGCGGGCATCAATTATGATTTCAATGATTCGGTTTCATTGTACTCAAATGTATCGACTGGTTTTCGTGCTCCGACGATCAACCAACTTTTTGCAGGCACGATTACGCTAAATGGTAATGTTGCAGCCAATCCCAACCTTACACCTGAGCAAGCCTATAACTATGAAATTGGTCTGCGCGGCAGGCTGGATGTGGTTGGTGGAATTGAGTGGGATATCGCTGCCTTTCAGATAGACCGCAATAATTTTATTCTCAATGTAGCAGGCCAATATGCTAATCCGGTTACTGGCGTTACAGATCAATATCAGAATATTGGTGGCAGTCGTAACCGCGGAGTCGAATTATCTGTGAAAAGTGATCAGGAGCAGATGTTTTCTATGGATGTCGCTTATACATTCCTGGATGCGAAATTCACGCAATATGATAATTTCAATCTGTTGCTCGGCAACCGTTTTAGCCCCGCTCCGGGCGCCAGCAGAATTGTTTCTTTCAATAACAGTGGTCATTCCGTGCCACGCGTACCCAAACACAAACTTTTCCTGGCGGCTCGGGTTAAGCCGTTTAAAGGCCTTACGGTTACTGGAGAAATGAATGCTCAAACCTCCTATTTTGCAGATGAAATTAATCAGGAAAAAATTGGTGGTCATGCACTGTTTGATCTGCTTGCCAACTATGATTTTGTTACAGGCCCAAATGATGGGGTGAAATGGGCGTTGTTTGCGCGCATGGACAATGTGCTGGATCGGCAAGTCTACAACACTGCGCGCGGCTATACCGACAGTAATGGTGATTTTATCTACAACGCTGAAGACCTCTCCATCGTGGTCAATCCAGGCCGAAGCTGGAGCGCTGGTATATCGGCAACATTCTAATGTTTTTAACTAGGGAGAATATATGAAAAAAAATATAAAACACTTTATATTGATGGCAGCTGCAAGCATGTTGATATCAACGCCAGCACTGGCATGTGGTGGCACGTCGTGCCCATCTGAAAGCTGTGACTTCAAAGGAAAAAAGGTTGAGAGCAGTGAGAAAAACTGGGCAGAGCCTTCAGCTTATAAAAAAACGAAACGCTATAATATTCCAGGTAATAGCCCGAAATATATTCGTAATATACTCAAGAAGAGCGCTGCTCTGGAGTTGACTGATCAACAGAAAAAACAGATTGGCGCGTTACTGAAAACAGCGGAGAGTGATGCCAGCAAAGCACATGATGTAGCGAAGCTAACAGTCGTTGAATTCAGAAAGAAAATGTACGCAGGTGGATTGAAAGAGACTGAGATCAAGATGTATGCAAAACAGATGGGTGAGTTGCGAGCTGCCAGGTTCCAAAGCAATCTAATGGCATCCGTAAAAGCATCACGCCTGTTGAGTGATGAGCAGAAATCAAAGCTGTATGGCGGTAAAAAAATAGCAGGATCTAACAAGTGAAAATGGGGATCTGGATTGGAGCCACGTTTGCGGTGGCTCTCTTTAGCTTCACAGCACAAGCAGCCATGCTCTGGTCGCCAGCACCTGTGGAGAAGGGGCATGGCGGTCATGATCGCAGTGCAGGGAAGTCTTACCTGTTAGAGGATGGCGAGGGGGCGGATATTCATCTCATCAGCCCGAAGCTGCAATCAAAAGAGATCAGCGCAACATCAGGTCGGGTAAGTGTGAAAGCGATGGGGATGGATAATTACCATGCGCTGGTAGCGATTCGAAATATTGATCACAGACACGAATCTGCCATGCGCTATGTCTATATGTTCGGCAAACCATCGAAAGCGTCGCCTTCAGATTTGATGCGTCATGAGAAAGCAGCCTTGGAGATTGAACCTGCTCCATATGCCAGGGAGCACTGGCGATATCATTCCGGTACAGATGCTCAATTCATTGTTCGCTTTAAAGGTGAGGCGCTCGCAGATACTGATGTGATCATGACAACGTCCAATGGTAGCAGCACCACATTCACCAGTGATATTGAAGGGCGCTTAACGGTTCCGCTTCCTGAAGACTTTTCTGAAATAAAACAGGGGCGAAGAGCCAACCATGCATCTGACTTTGTGTTGATTACAGAGTATCGTGATGGTGCTGATAGCTTTATCAGCAGCCTGACATCTGAATACCATGTTAATCCAAAGCACTGGCAATCCACATCACTTGGTATTGCTGTAATTGGTGGGGGCCTACTGCTTGGTGGTTTGATCACCTGGCGCAGCCGTCGCCGCAAGGAGAAATAATATGCCTGTCTGGAAAAACCTGTCGGTCATCAGAAAAGTGGTGCAGCTATTGGCCTTTCTGTTTCTGGTTTATGGATCAGTATTTGTCGGCTTTTATTCTGCGGATAAGTTATCCGGTGCATTTCCAGTGCTGGCTTGCGCGTATGACGCGAAGACAGCTGATTATTGTGTGCTGATTCCGCTGCAGCATCAGATGGGGCATCTGCTCGGGCCTGCAATCAATGCCGGTGCATTTGGATTGAGTGTGATCATGCCGATTCTTACCACGCTGGGTACATTTCTGATTCTGTTTGTCGTATTGAATAAAGCTTTTTGCGGTTGGTTATGTCCACTCGGTTTTTTTCAGGAGCTGCTTGGCATGATTGGGCAAAAACTACGACTCAATCGTACCGAATCGCTGGACTCAAAACTGGTTGATCGCATCAGACCAGCCAA
>JAJFLF010000039.1 GCA_021772845.1 Mariprofundus sp. | reverse complement strand
CATACCGGCAAGTTTGTTATTGAAATCATGCGCAATACCACCAATCAAAATACCAAGTGCTTCCATTTTTTGCGACTGACGCAACTGCGTCTCCAGCTCTTCATGCTCTTTCAGGCTCTGCTGAATACCGACATAGTGGGTGATCTCTCTCGTTTCACTGAAAATCGGGGATATCGTCATCATGGCCGGATACAGCGTTCCATCTTTACTTTTATCGACAATGCGCCCTCGCCATGGTTTGCCACTATTAATGCTCTGCCACATGGAGCTGAAAAAAGCATCACTGTGCGTACCACTGCTGAGCATGCTCTGATTTTGACCTATTGCCTCTGCTGCCTCATAACCGGTAACCGTGGTAAACGCTGGATTCACATATTCAATTACGCCCCGATTATCTGTGATGCTGATGGCCTCTTGTGCCTGCTCAACAGAAGAGGAGAGAAAGCGCAGGCGTTGCTCAGCTTCTTTTCTCAATTCAACCTCTTTTGCCAGCTCATCTCTGGAAGCCATGGTGTTCTGAAGGTTAAGAGCCATACTATTGATCGAACCGGCAAGGGTTCCGATTTCATCCATGGCTCCCTCAAGAGCTCTTGCATCGAGTGAACCTTCACCAATTGCCTTGGCTATATCGGATAAAGCAACAATGGGTTTTGCCGCAATACGCCCCAATAACCAGGCCAGAAGCGTCGCAAAAATAACAATCAATAGTCCGATAACAATCAGTGCTTTGGCTGTTTCATGAACAGCTGCAAGTGCCGCCACCTTCTCTTCTGCCAGTAGAATCGACCAGGTCTCATCGACATTACCTTTTAACTGATCCAGTGACTGGCCCTTGCCTCCAAAACCATAGACCTCTGATTCGATGGTGACTGCAACCGCGGTACAGGCCACTAGAGACTGACTGGACTCATCAAGCATCGACAACGTGGCAAGGCTGCTGACACAGTCCTTTAATGAGGCTCCGACTTCTGTACTCAGTGGAGTAATACCTGATTCGTATACAACCTTACCGTTGGATCGAACAAGTTTAGCTGTTAGCGCATGCTTTGATTTTATATCATCAATAAGACTGGCAATCGGCCCTAAAACATTAATATTGGCCTTAAGAAAGCCTATGCTCACGCCATCACGCTCTATTGGCACCACAACACCGATTACATAACCATCCACACTGGTATCATAGCCCCTGTCATCAATAAATACTCTACCAGCCCCACTGTTGTAGGCAGCTTTCCACCAATATTTGTGTGCATGTGCCAGTGTGGTCAACTTGCCTGTAGAAGCGATCATGACACCAAAACGATTGGTGACAAAAATCTCACCATAGGTGCCCGGAAATAGTGTTTGCTGTTGTTCAAGAAAGCTTGCAACCGGATTAACCAGGTGTTGTACAATAAAGGAATCAGACGCGCTGCCTGCACTCATCCAGCGTTTATTGAGTTGCATAATTCTATCTGAACGTGCTGTCTCAGAGAGTTGCAGGTATTCGTTATTACTAAGGTCAAGTCTATCTTTGATGATTGGAGCTGAGGAGAGCGTGATGGCCATGTTCGACGCTTCTATAATATGGCTTTCGAGATGTTCAGATACTTCTTCCGCCAGCGTCTCAAGCCCTTTTTCACTAGCTTTTATTGCCGCCTGTTCATTAAAGTAGCTAAAACCTCCGACCAGAATAACAAGCAGAGCAATGCTGAATAACAGAATGACCAGCGAGGCTTTATACTGGAGTTTGATACAACCTCCCTTGTTCCAAATGGCAACAACTACAACATATTATGATGCTCTTAAAACAGAGTTCCGTCAATCTGTTCGCGAAGCACCACATGCAAGAATCAACCTTTAGTCGTATGTTCAATCATCGCAACGTCTATTAAGCTGTGTGCAAGGCTGAATGACCAAGTGATCACTCCCCCCCCCTCCCCAGATCCTGGTCATTCAGCTTAGAGGATCGAATAACAAGGAGCATATGATGGAATCATTTTTCGACATCTTTGGTTTAATCGCATTCATCACCATCACATCAGTTGTTGTATACCACTTGTATATGCGTGAACACGGCATGACCAGAAACACAGCTCATCACGTAGAATATCACTTATAAAAAAAGGAGGGGAAAACCCCTCCTCTTCGTAATCAATCAAGCATCTCTATTGTATCAATGGTTTATTCTTTCTTATGCTCTTTGTAATAATTGATCAGACCGTTGGTGGATGAATCATGACCTTTCACATCATCAAAACCATCAAGTTCAGGTAGGATTTTCCTGGCCAACTGTTTGCCTAATTCAACCCCCCATTGATCATATGCATTCACATCCCAGATAATACTTTGTACAAATGTCTTATGCTCATACATAGCAATCAGACCACCAAGCGCATGCGGGGTAAGCTTCTGGAACAAGATAGAGTTGGTGGGTTTATTGCCCGGGAATACCTTGTGCGGCAACAGTGATTCAAGCTCATCACCACTAAGCCCTTCCTCAATCAGTTCAGCACGTACTTCATCTTCATTTTTACCCGTCATCAAGGCTTCAGTCTGGGCAAAGAAATTGGATAACAGCATGGGATGATGAAGACCAATCGGGTTTTTACTTTCAACCGGCGCCAAAAAGTCACATGGAACCAATTTGGTAC
>JAJFLF010000038.1 GCA_021772845.1 Mariprofundus sp. | reverse complement strand
CCTGTAAAAATAGGGATAAAGGGTAATGATGTCTCATCTAAGAAGGTTGGCCCTGCTGCTATTGATGTCACCTCTGTTGTTAGTAGCTGCGTGTGATATGGATTTTAGTGTTGGTGGCGGCGGCGTGTTTACTGTTGGGCAGGAAGTACCTTCGCTAAGGACAAAAACACTGGCTGATGTTGGTGGTGATATGTCCAAAATCACCAGTTATCGTTATCCTGATCCTCGTATGTATCAGTTATCTTTTGATGATGCGTTGAAAACAGGCAAGCCAATCATCATGGAGTTTGCAACGCCGGGTCATTGTACGCAATGTGATCAGCAGTTACAGATGTTGAAAGTGGTGATGGAGACGTATGAAGAGCAGATAATCTTCCTGCACATGGATCAATATTATAATCCAGAGGCGTATGATGCTTTTCAGGTGCGTGGTGAGCCATGGACGTTTGTGATTAATGGTCAAGGCAAAGTGCATCACATTGCTCCGGGTCGAATGTTGTATAGTGAAATGATGCCTGTGTTGAAGAGGCTGATGGGAGATGGCAAGGATGGCTAAGTCGTGGAGAGAAGTTACATGTGAGTTGCATCCCGACAAGACTGGTATCTTCTGGGACCTCTTACTCTATGTGCCGACTGTATTATTCCTGATTCTGTGGGGTTTGAAAGTTTGGTATGGGACTGACGATCAGTGGATGGGCCAGGGTTTGATGTTCCTTGGTTTCTTTTTCCTGCTGGTTGGTGGTGGACGTATTTTCCGTCGCTTGCTGTTGTTGCCTTCTGTGCCGGTGGCCCTGGATGTGCGTAAAGAGCAAATTACGTTCCGTCTTAAAAATGGTAAGCGTCGCCTGTTGATGAAAAATCTACGCTACTTTTCTGATAAGGCAGGTAAGTCATTTGGTTTGACTGGTGTGGATGATGCTGGTGCAAAGCAGCAGTATGTGTTTCATAAGGGGCAGTTTACTCCGGAAGATTATGCTGCTGTGAGCAAGGCTCTGGAGTTCTATAAATAATTATACATGGGTCGTGCTAGTGTTTTATATGCATGGCGCAACTGTTTGATTCATCTCAGCTATTAAAAAAAACACGCAGCACTAAATAAGGTGCTGCGTGTTTTTTTTATGCAGTTTTTAAACCAATTATTAACACTCTGCAGACACAGGCGCTTGCCGGATCCAGGTTCTATTTAAGGCGTCGACTTCTTAAGATGTCCCAGGCCATCCAGCCTACAAGCAGTGCACCCAGGCAGACTGCGACAATGATGCTGATAAGTTCTGTTTGCTCGTCAACCAAGCCGCCAATGAAGATGTGTACGGTGTAGCCCAGAATAAAGAGAGAAGCGCATCCACTGATGCCATAAATAAGTATTTCACGCATGGCTGAATCATGAACAAATTTGACGAACTGGCAATAGCGATAAAAGAAACCATGATCCATTTATGGGCTTGACAGCGTGTCGAAAGACAATAAGGTTTCGAAGTGTTAAAAAAAATTCATATTTTCTTAATAGGGAGAGGGCATGAAAAATTCAATATGGTTAATAATCGTTGCTGGTTTCGTTACTGGAATGGGTAATGGCTCTGTATTTACCATTGCCACTCAATTGGCAGTGGGTCGCGGACCGTTTCCTGAGGCTGGTTTATGGGGTTCGGATGCGTATTCGCCGTTCACATTTGAAGGTTTCGGCAACTGGGTAATGATTGTGTTTGGTCTTGGATTCGTTTGGATTCTTGCAACAGCGCTTAAATTGCATGCGGTTAACGAAGGCTATCAGAAAGATTAATAAATAAATCTAGGTTAGGGAGAGTAATATGGCTGGTTTTGCATCAGTATTGGGTATTATATTGGCGTTCTCAAGCATGTGGTTTGCATGGTATTTGTTAATGCCAGGTCAGCATGACGAAGAGCATGATGATTGATCTCAGTTGTAATTAGTTTTAAAGCTTCAAGTATATTAAAAGGGGAAATACATGATTAAATATCTGTTTGCGAAAGAGAAGGATATTCCTGGCGGTACTGCAGCAATCTTCTTCAGTTTTTCGGCGATTATGTGGTTTATTATTGGTACGGGGATCGGTTCATTCAACGCAGCTAAATTAGCGTTCCCGGATTGGTTCACACATTTGTACGCTCTACAGTTTGGCCACATGCGCCAGGTGCATGTTCACGCTGTAATTTTTGGTTGGATCGTAGGTGCGTTTGCTGCATCAGCGATGTATGTTGTTCCACAGTTGGGTAACACTAAGTTGTGGTCTGAGAAGCTCGGTGTCTGGAACTGTATGTTGTGGAACGTCGGCCTTGCTCTTGGTTTGGCTACACTATGGTTCGGTATGACTTCAGGTCGTGAGTATTCTGACTTCATCTGGCCAATCGATTTGTTCATTGCATTGGCGATGGTGTTGCCACTGTTCATTAACATCTTCATGTCTATCGTTACTCGTCGTACACAGGGTATTTATACAACGAACTGGTTCTTCGCCGGCTCGTTCTTCATGCTTATCATTGTGTTCCTGATCGGTAATGCACCTGAGTTCTTCCACTTAACCGGTTTGAACGAAGCGTACATGACATGGTGGTTCGCACATAACGTACTGGGTCTATTGATTACTCCAGTTGCTGCAGCGATCACATACTACATTGTTCCTAAAGTAACGGGTAACCCACTCTATTCACATCGTGTTGGTCACTTGCACTTCTGGTCAATCGTTGTGTTCTACTCAACTCCAGCTGCACATCACCTGATGAGTTCTCCACTGCCAGAATGGCTAAAATCATTCGCATCTGTTGAAGGTGTATTGATTCTGGTTCCAGCTGTTGCATACGTATGTAACATTCTTCTGACTATGCAGGGTAAATGGGCAATGTTTGTTGAAAACGTTGAAATCAAATACACAATTACTGGTGTGTTGTTGGCAACCCCATTGAATATGCAGGGTGGTTTCCAGCAGACACGTGCAATTAACTGGTATGTACATGGTACTGGTTGGATCGTTGCACATGCTCACTTGGCATTGCTTGGTTTCTCAACGTTCGCGGAAGCGGCTGCTGTCTACTACGGTATTCAGACAATCGCACGTCGTAAGCTGTATTCATTGAGCTTGGCTAACTTCCACTTCTGGATGTTGTTGATCGGCTTCTCTTTGTACTGGGTATCTATGACTATCGCTGGTCTGATTCAGGGCGCTGGTAAGATCTACGAAGTTCCATACATGGACATCGTGATTGCTGAGCATCCTTACATGATCGTAAGATGGTTGGGTGGTACAATGGTATTCCTAGGTAACTTCGTATGGTTGTACAATATGTACATGACTGTGAAAGTAGGTGAAAAACTACCTGAAGGTCTACAGCCACAGGATATCGCGTACGCACGTTAAGATAGATAGGGCTGGAGCCCTCGCGGGCTCCAGTTATTTATACAGAATTTAAATAATATAGGGAGGAGTTAGAATGGGATTCCGAGAGTACCGAGTTGGATCGATTCTTTTTGGTGTGGCGTTGTCGTCATCCATGGTAATTACAATGTATATGCCTAGTTTAGATATTTCAGGTGTATCATCTACTGCTACAGCATTAGAAAAACAGTTAACCTATGGTAGGAATAGTGGGTTTACCTACGGCGATCTGTTCCTGCATGGAGCTGATAAACCTGTAAAAGTGATCTTGAAAAAGAATCCGGTTACAGGCGCTAAGATGGACGAAACTGCAGCATATGTGTTTACAGCGGGAACATCTTTTCCAAGTGGCTTGAAGCATGACAACATCCTGGGCGAAAAAGTTCAGGCGTTGAGTGTTTCTATGGGTAAAATGGACCAGGCAGCAGAAGCTACTGGTGGTGTTTTCCTTGTGAGCTCTAAAGTGACAAATGGTGTTGAAACACCTTATGTTGAATTTGCAACAGCTACACGTGGCTGGGGTGTTGATGCAACATTGAATGCGGCATCTGAAACCATCCTTGCGGGTGCTGGTAAAACAATGTTCGTTCGTGAGGGTTGCTGGTGGTGTCATACACTACTGCCTGAGCAGACACATGACTGGCAGTCATTTGGTCGACCTCCAGTTCTAGGTGATTTCAATGGTGAGTCTCCAACTACGTTTGGTTCTGACCGTAAAGCACCGGATCTATTGCACGTAGCTTCACGCAACTCATCTGTTGAATGGATGACATTGCACTTCTTTAACCCACGTCTGGTTCAGCCACATTCAATCATGCCGCGTTATGATTACCTGTGGGGCCCTAAAGACAAAGCCGGTAACGATATTGATCTGGCTAAATGGGATGAAGAGTTTGTAGCATACCGTGATGGTGAAAGTGTTTATCCACCAGAAGTTCCTGAATACGCAGATGATTCCGAAATCCGTTATTTGATGGATTTCGTAATGAACTTGAAATAAGAGGGGGATAGAGATGTCTAAATATTTACCATTATTTGATGGCTTGAAGCTTGGTAGTCCACTTAAGACTATGTCTGATGACAAGATGATTGAAGATGCGAAACACATCTGGGAAAATGAAAGTTTGGGTGGGATTGCAGAAAATAATAATCCTCTTCCACGCCCGGTTGTTGGTTTGTTGCTTCTGACCTTCTTGACAGCGATGGCTTGGACGTTCCCTCTGTTTGGTCAGAGAGCTACTGCAGCAATCTATGCTGATTACATCGGGGTTTATAAATCTGATCCTGTACAGCGTGTCTTGAATGATACTACATTAACTTCGAAAGAAGCTGATGAAAGAGCAATGGCAATGATTGAAAAAGCATTGGCTGAGTTCCCGTCCAAGTATGAATTTCAACGCACACAGCACCCGATCACTATGAGTGACCTGCGTATTATGGAAGATCAGCTAGTTGAGTTGCAGCAGCAGCCAGGAGTTGATCTAGAAGAGTACACAATCATTGGTGCGGATATTGTGTTGGCTAACTTTGAAGGTGTCTACAAAGCTGATGGTACCCGTGAAAAGAAACAGCCATGGTGGGATAAAGGTTATGAGGCTGCGATCTGGTGGTTCTTTGGCTTCTGTGTTGCCGTTATTATTGCTGTGAAACGTCTTCCTCCAATCGATTGGAAGCCTGATCATAGTGTTGCACACTGATAATAAAATAGATTAGGAGATTTGATATGATTGATATGGACAATGCACAAATCGCTATCATTGGAATTATCGCAATTGCTCTGCTGGTACCAGTTCTTTATAGTTTCTTTATTGATAACCATAAAAAAGGTACTCCAGATCCACGCAATAGACAGTTCTGATATAGCACAATACGTAATATGAAATGCCGCCCTTTGGGCGGCATTTTTTTTGCGTGATGACAGCGCTTTCTATTTTATGCATCGGGTCTACAATGCGCCCATCATGAATAGAATCTTGTCTTATATCACACTAGCTACGTCATCTCTTGCTTGCTCCACAGGTCTATCGCATGCGGCAGAAGAGCAGGTATTTGATCTTGGTATCGAAAGTATGCGTAGCCAGGAATACAGTATAGGTATTTTCATATTTATGATTATATCGATGCTTGTGTTTGTTGGTGTGATTGCTCTGTTTTATATGAAAACAGATATGAGCAGTGTAAAAACCGGTGAAAAAGTGTTGATGGGAATGATTGTACTGGGTGTGATTGTGTCAGCTATTTTTGCAGCAGTACAAATGTTAGATGGTTTTCTTGTTTAAACTAAGTTTGCGATACAAAGGAGTGTGTTATGGTTGAATGGGGTGATGGTTGGACTATTTATATATGGTTGGTCAGTGGAGCATCCATATTAATCGCCGTGGTATTTGGACTACGTTGGGCAAGTCAGAACGAACAGTTTGATGAAGATATTAAATATCTTGTTTTTGATGATAATGATCGGGACAAAATGAGTCCGGAAGAGTTTAAAAAATATCAGGAAGCTACTGCCAAGCAGGAAAATCGTCGTACAGAACTGTTGAACGAACAGTACGAGGATTCTAAGTAATACATGCGAAAAGGTGATTGGTTAATTGCGGGGCTAATTGGCCTGGTTGTAGTCTTTGCTGTAGGCAAAGGTACGTATAATATATTTCATCCGGTTAAGGATGAGGGTATTCCATTTTATTCAACGGCCAGCCAGGAAGTGCAAACAAAAGCATCTGATATGTATCGTGACATGGGCTGTCGCGATTGTCATTCCCTATGGGGTGTGAAAAACATTATGGAAACTGTGCCTGCTCCAAATCTTGATGGTATTGGCTCATTGCGCAGTGAACAATGGTTGTATGAATACTTTTCTGCAGATAATCCTCAGGAAATTCTTCCGTCGCGCCTGAAAGCGAAATATGCGATGCCTTCTTATGCTTCCTTGTCAGAAGAGGATCGCCGTTTTATGGCTAAATATTTTTCAAGTCTGCGTGTAAAAGATTGGTATCTGGAAGAAGTAAAGGCCGCAGAGTACAAAAAACTAACAGGAAACCCTTACCCTAAACAAAACAATCAGTAATGATTGTAGATCCATTGACGGAGTCTTCAGACATGCAAAAACAATTACCTCAACCATGGGCACCTAAATGGCAGCGCTTTTTAATCGCTTTCTTTGCAGCTGGTTTAATATATGAACTTGGTAATTTGTGGTTCGATGTTCGCATAGAGCTCTTTTGGGGTGTAGCTGGGTATGATCTGGCCTGGGTAGCAACAATGTTTGCTCTGCCAGTGACTGCAGGTATAGCCATTGGTTTTATCTATGGCTGGGGAGGCAAGTTAGTCGCCCATTTCCCGCCTCTGATCATTCTTGCAATCAACTATTATTTAACAGCAACCACTGGAGCGCCAGAAGGCGCTAAATTGATCCCATTAATGTGGTGGGGATTCTTTGTGATCTTAAATATGGAATTCTGTGCAGTTGGCGGTGTGATCGGTGAGCTGTTGCTGAAAAAATACTATGGTACATGGGATTTGCCGGGTACAGCGGATTATGCTCCAGCTGATTCTGAAATAATTCCCAGGGATAATGGTAAATAAATATCCAATGTCGCGACAACCCATTTCTGAAAAAGAGTTAAAAAAACGTAAAAACCTTGCAATGGCGGTGCTAATAACCTGTGTCGCTGCTGCCATGATTGGTGGTTCATTGCATGTGATTGAGCTTGGCGCAATGCGTATGGATGAGATGCGCGGAAAGGTCAGCTATGACATTGCTGAAGTAGAGGATCATATTCGTGCAGCCGGTGAAGATATCCGTATACAGGCAGCCCATGAGGCGCGCGAGAACGATAAACAAGCCTACTCGATTGAATCACTTAAAACGCTGTTGAGTTCAGACGTTAAAAAAGAATTAGACCAAATGGTCTTTGTTGAGGCAGGTCGATTTGAAATGGGCACCAATGCCGTGCGCAGTAATCAGACAGATAGACCAGCGCATCAGGTTGATGTGCCAGCATTCTGGATCGATAAGTATCCGGTGACCCAAGCTCAATATGCTCATTTTGTTGTGGCCAAACAGTATCGCACCCCCTTGAACTGGGACAATGGTGAAATTCCGAGCGGCCTTGAACAGCACCCTGTGACCTTGGTCTCCTGGTATAATGCACGGGATTATTGCGCTTGGGCAGGTAAGCGTCTGCCGCAAGAGGCTGAATGGGAAAAAGCAGCACGTGGAACCAAGGCGAATCGTTGGCCCTGGGGTAATAAAATGGATGTAAGCCGTCTGAATACCTATTACAGCATTGGGCACACCAATGATGTGCGCCATTTTGAACATGGTTCCAGTCCTTATGGTGCGATGGATATGGCGGGCAATGTCACGGAATGGGTGTTTGACGTATTTAAACCCTATAAAGTGGCTGAAGGCGAGCAGGTTTCATTTCAACCGGAAGTTGATCAGTTCAGCGGTACGGGCAGTGAAGATGTGGAACGCACTATACACCGGGTAATGCGTGGCGGCTCATGGAAAAGCGACCCGTTTTCAACAGAGAGTTATCATCGTAATTATTCTTTGCCAAATATGGCATCCGATTTTTATGGATTCCGATGCGCATCCAGTAACAAACCTAATGAGGTGAAACCATGAACGGCTTAAAACAGATCAGAAGCATGATATTGCTAACGCTTGCTCTGTGTTGGGCGATGCCTGCCTGGGCAATGGATAGTTACCGCTATCTGCATGTGAGTATTGATACCCCATGGACTATTTTTGTATTTTTGTTTTTTATGGTGTTCGCACCCATGGGTCTAGCCGTATTTCTCTATTGGCGCTATGCCTTGAAAAAAGATGAAGGTGACGATGTTAATGATGCGTAAAAGCCTTTTTCTTTGTTTGAGTCTGCTGATGTTGAGTCTGGGTTTTGCTTCTGTATCCGTTGCTGCAACTGCAGCTGCTAATGCTAATGGAAATATTACATCAGAAACTGCTGTTGAACTTGAACATTCAGCTGATGTGATGCGGGAGTTTAACCAGGAAAAGGAACTGGCATCTGAACGTGCGATTTCCACCAATCGTAAACATCAAATTCTTTTTTGGATGGGTGGTGCACTGTTGTGTCTCATTCTGCTGGCCGCAGGTTTTGGTGTAGCGATGGGTATATTTGGCAAAGAGGTGTTTCTCTGGCATGTGCTTTCTGCCGGTTTGGCTACAACCCTTGCGATAGCCCATGCTGTTGTTGCTTTTGTCTGGTTCTACCCAGATCGATTGTTGTAATAATAACATTCTTTATAGCTAACACCTTAACGTATTTAAGATGAATTCATCCAAACAAGCTTCCATATTGTTATTGCTGTATGGATTGTCGGGTGTAACTGCGCTGGCATATGAAGTGCTTTGGACGCGTATGCTGAGCCTGTTGTTTGGCATCAGTATTTTGGGTGTTGTGATTACGGTTGCTGCTTTCATGTTAGGTCTTGGGCTCGGCAGCTTTATGGGGAGCCGTTGGTTCTCATCCATTAAAAACACATTGCGTCTGTTGGCCGGCATAGAAATTGCAGTGGCCGCGTACGCCCTGTTATTACCACTTTTGATGCAGTGGCTGCAAGGCATGTGGCTGTCTGTTGATGATGTGCAGACATGGCAGTTTTGGCAAATGTCCACGGCGTTGTGGGTGTTGTGTGTGCCAGCTATGGCATTGGGTTTTGCATTTCCTGCCATGCTTCGTGTCGGTAAATCATTCAATCTTTCTTTGGGTTCACTATATGGTGCTAATACGATCGGTGGTGCGCTTGGTGCACTGTTACCATTGCTGCTATTGCCTCTGTTTGGCTGGCTAACATCCTTACAATGGGTCGCAGCCTTGGGTGTGACAGTCGGTTTAGGGCTATTTTGGATGTCGATCAACGCTAAAACAGAAGTTGCTGATCGCCATGTCCATGCAGGCCATCAATATCCTCAACTAAGTATGTTATTTGCCTATGCCGGTATGGGGGCAGGTGCCCTGATGCTGGAAATTGCATGGACGCGAGCATACGGCATGATCCTTTTACGCACGGAATATGTACTGGCAGTGATACTGGCAGTTTTTTTGATAGGCATAGGTTTGGGCAGTGTGGTTGCAAAACATCTGCCGCGTGTGCGTGCGTTGCAACTGCTGCCGATGCTTGTCGCATTGATTGCTATTGCCGGTCTGTATCTGTTTCCATATGTGAATGATTGGGGTCAACGTGCAATATTTGACTCACTCTTTAGCGCTCTGCTTTTTCAAGGCATGTTGATTGCGGCCTGTACCTTGCCGGTAACACTGGCATTGGGGGCATGGTTACCATTGATCGCCAACAATGATGAAGGTGCGTCGCTGTATGCAGCCAACAGTGTAGGTGCATGTATTGGCGCATTGCTGGCTGGTTTTGTTCTGATTCCTTGGCTGGGAACTGCCGGCACATGGTTACTTGCCGCGGCGTTAGTCATGCTCTGTGGATGTTATTGGCTGGTGGGAACCAGACGGTTGCAGATGATCCTGCTCAGCATATCAGCCTTTGTTATATTGGCATGGCCTGTCTACCAGCTGCCTTCTGCATCGACGTTGTTGCAAGCTGAATTGCCACGATCCACTGATCTGTATCAGAGAGAAGATGCGATTTCTATTACCCATGTAGTAGAGCGGCAGGATGGGCAGCGTGTTCTATTGGCTGATCTGCAACGAATGGATGCATCCAGTGATCCGACATCTGTAGCAGTACAGAAAAACCAGGCGCGTCTGCCTATGTTTTTGCAGGCTGAAGCTCAGAACGTACTATTTCTAGGTCTGGGTACCGGTATTACTGCCTCTGGTGCATTGCCGTGGCGAGATGCGAAGTTATATGCCATTGAGCTCTCACAGGGTGCGATAACTGCCTCTCAGAGCTACTTTGATAAGGTTAACGATGGTCTGACTTCAAAGATCACTATTGAGAACGATGATGCGCGTCGTTTTCTCATGCGTAGTGAGAAATTCTACGATGTGATTGTCGGTGATCTGTTTCATCCGGATATGGTTGGCCGTGGGGCATTGCTTTCGCTTGAGCAGTTTCAACGAGCCAAAGCGCATTTGACAAAAAACGGCCTGTTTGTGCAGTGGCTGGCATTCAATCAATTCGACAAGCAATCCATGCAGGTTGTTTTACGTAGTTTTGCACAGGTGTTTCCGAATAATGCACTGTTTGTGGATGGGTATCGTCTTGGCCTGATCGGCTTTATGGGCCAGCATAATAGTGCCGCCGCATTGGTTTCTGCTGCACCTGCTACAGATCTCTGGGGTGGCGAAGGTGGTTGGACATGGTTAGGGCGTTATTGGGGTAGCGCATCCGGATTGCTTGATGATGCAGAGACGGGTCTGGTGCAGGGTGAATGGGCGCCGGTGATTGAATTTGATCTGCCACATATGCGCCATAAGGAGCATGTTCTACCTGAGTTGATGGACTGGTTGATGGAGCGTCGTATCTCCTTCAGAGAGGCTGCCAGCGCCTGGTCAGTCAGCGAATCCGATCTGGTTTCGTTTAAGCGGGCATGGGCTGCAACTGAATTGAGTCAGCGTGCCCAGATCGCAATGTTGCAGGGTAAACCCGGCGTGCAGCGACTACAGTCGCTGGCTTATCGTGCCAATCCGAATGATCGATGGGCAGGTTTTGCTTTGGCCGATGCGATGTTTGCCAGTCTGGAGCACGGCGTACCTCAGAACATGACACATGAGCAGGCATTGCAGAAAATTCTTGATATTCGTGCCGATCATGAAGGTGCTCTGAAGGCTATGGTGGTTTTACTCAACAGGCGTGGGGATTTGAAAGCAGCGCAACAATACAGAGAGAGATTCTTGCGTGTTACTCCTTATGATAGCACAGGTTCTTTCGATTCTGCCCTGTGATAGTATCCCGTTTTGATGATTGATGGCACAATGAACGAACACAGGCGGCATGTGAAGTGAACGCACAGGAACAGTTAAAAAACATTTCAATACGAGAAGAGCATGTGCCGGGGGCGCAATCGGTGCGCGTCTGGCGGCGTGCCTCTCAATATCTGGTAATTTTACTGCTTGTGTTGATTCCAGTGACTGGTCTGTTCCGTATTGATCCTATGGCTGGAGCTTTCCGATTGCTCGATTATCAGGTCTGGTTCTCAGATATTTTTATTGTTATGGGTTTTTGGCTAATGGTCGCCACCGGGCTTATTTTTATGTACTCGTGGGCAGGCTCTGTTTTTTGCGGTTGGGTATGCCCACAGAACACAATATCGGAATGGGCCAATACCTTGACGGCTAAATTGCTGGGAAGACGGGCACTGATGATGGATGTGACCGGCCTGAAGATGCAGGTGGCACGACGTAAAGATGCCTGGATGAATAAAATCCTGCTGGCGATCGCATTCATACTGGTATCGATGTTGTTTGCGATTATTCCACTGCTTTACTTTTTCCCACCGGACGTGATCTGGTCATTTTTGATTCTTCAGCCTGTGCCAGATGCAGAGAACCTATTGTGGATTTATAGTGTATGTATTTTGGTAGTGCTTGTGGATGCGAGCGTGATGCGACATCTGGTGTGTAAGTACATGTGTATTTACCGTATCTGGCAACATTCGTTTAAAACCCGTGATACCTTACATATCGCATATGATGAAAGCCGTAGTGATCACTGTCTGAATTGTACCTATTGTGAAGATAGCTGTTTTCTGGATATTGATCCTCGTCAGACTTTGGTATTTGATAGCTGCATTAATTGTGGTGATTGTGTAGCGGCATGTGATCATTTGCATAGTAAAAGTAAGAAAATGAAAGGGCCTGGTTTGTTGTCTTTCGCATTTGGTGAATCGGGAGAGAAGAGTAATTTGGGCTCTCTGTTATCGCGCACGAAAACTGCCGGGGCAGTTACGCTTGTCGGCGCTTTCTGTTTTGTATTGGGCATCTTCAGTTATGAGCCCTACTCTATGGTTGTCGATCGTGCCCAATTGATGCCGGGTATGACAGCTCAGGATTACCGCATCAATATTGCTAATAAACGTTACCAGCCGACCCAATTACATCTTGTGGTCGAAGGTATGCCTGCATCCATGTATCGCCTGGAGCAAACTGATGTGGTGATAGAAAATGCAGAACGTAAAGATGTGATGCTGCATTTCTCGCAGGATCTTGAAAAAGGGTTGCATCGTTTAACTGTGCATGCCGAGAGTGACGATGGTTGGAAAAAATCATTTAAAGTGGTCTATTTTTCCGAAGGCAAATGAAACAGATAGAGAGCTGATATGAGGAGAATATCCAAATGAGTTCAAAACAAGATGAAATTGATAAAGAGAACGAACGCCTGTTCGGAGGTGGTCAGTCGAGACCTGCGAAAAAAAAGAAAGTAGGTATGACTGATGATGAAATCATTGCCAGTGGTTCAGGTTTGGAATCATCCAAACGCGTACCCAAGTGGTTTTTAGCAATTCTTGTTGTGATGCTGCTGATCGCTTATGGCCTGACGGTTCCTTTTTGGGGAGACCGGGTAGATAGTCCACGTGAATGGTTTACTTGGGGCCATGTAGGTGCATTGGCCTATGTTATTGTGTTTGGCGGTTTTGTTTATTTTATGACTGCAATGTATGGCTCCAATGATGAAGAGATAGATAAAGAAGAAGGGATCGATCAGATAGAAGATGGTGATGACAAAAAGTAATTTCGCCTGTCTATTGTTATTACTGTTTTTTTGTTCTGCCTGTAGTGATGATCCAAGTCGTTCAGTGCAGCACTCCAAAAATATTTATCCCGATCAACAGTCAGAAGGTTTTAAACAGTTTGCTAAGCAGTGTTCGAGCTGCCATCGTCCACCGATGCCGAATATTCATACAGCCCAGCAATGGATGAGTACGGTGAACCGAATGCTGCGACATCGTGAAAAAAGGGCTTTGCCTAAGATGACTGATATAGAAAAACAGCAAGTATTGGCTTATTTGCAGAACCATGCCCAACAGGATGTGCAACCATGAAGAATAAATTATTTGCGATGATGTTGCTGCTGTTGATGTCAGCTTGCTCGTCATCTGAACCCGGCTGGACACCTGAGCCGCAAGTCTGGGATGAATTTACGATTCATTTTGAAACGCGTCCTGAATCCGTACGTCAGGGCATGAATGAGTTTTTAATCGTGGTGAATCGGGAAGGTAGGCGTCATATCCCCGATCTACTGGTGCATATTCGCACCGATAGTTCGAAATGGAAACAGGCCATACCCGATGGTGCGCTGGGGATTTATCGCCGTGCATTGTTAGTAAATGATATTCATGCTGACCGATTGCATGTGCGCTTACGTTATCATGGTAAACATGGAGAAGTGAATTTTGCTCTGGCCCCTGAAAGCACTCCTGCTGAGTAGTTTACTACTCGTTTCGTCACTGTCTGCGCATGCAGATGCCTTGCGTGGCAAGGTGGTTGCCGATGTGCGTTGTGGACCATGCCATCATATGAATATAAAACATATCAAGGTCGGGCCAACTTTGGCTGGTGTATATGGCAAAGCACCAACGATTGTCGGTGTGCCTTTTGATGTATGGGATGAGATATCCCTCGATGCCTGGATAATGAATCCCCGGCGCATCAAAGCGAATACCAAAATGGTGATGACACCGCTCTCTGAGCGTGATCGCAAGGATATTATCGACTGGCTGAAATCACAGGCTTCTAAATAAACTATTTTCTCATGCAAGCCATTGCATGCTGTGTTTAGTGCTTAATACCAAACATCTTTCTTAGTCATCTTTTTCAAATTTGTCTTTGGCCTCTTTATTGCAGGTTGTATATGAGATTTTTGCTGTATTTCATGCATGTATGCATCAATAGCGGCAATCAGGAGCAATGAAGCAGAGTGTTGATTGAAAGAGATTGTGTTCTGAGATGGGAGAATGAGTGTCTGTTTTTTGACGCTTTAGCTGTTTATGTCTGACGACCAGGACAAGAGTCAACAAACCGAAGAGGCATCCGACAAGCGGCTGGAGGACGGTCGCAAGAAGGGTCAAGTACCTAGCAGTAAAGAGCCTTCAACAGCGATATCATTTGTTGTCATCAGTCTTGTTGTGGTTACCGGCCTGGCTTCATGGTGGGGTGAAGTATTAATGCGCATGATGGCATTTTACTTGTCAGGTAAAGGTACATTGGAGCCGACAGGTGAGGGTGTGCAAAAGCTGATGATTTCTACAGGCGCTGATATGGCGATGGTGGCGTTGCCAATTATTATTCCGATTGTTTTGCTTGGTATATTTGTCACGGTGGCGGTAAGTGGACCTGTTTTTACCGTTGAAACACTAAAGCCGAAATTGGAAAAAATCAGCCCAATGAAAGGGGTGAAGCGCCTTTTTTCAACCAAATCATTGGCAGAGTTTATTAAATCTATACTCAAGCTTGTCGTTATTGGCACAGCCTGTGGGATTGTAGTATCTGATCTCTATCCCGAGATGTTACAGGCTGCTCTACATGGCCCTTCTGAAATCGGGTCCTTGATGGTGCAGGGCGGTGTTCAGATCGTGATGCTGGCGGCGATTATTTTCACCTTTATCGCTCTGGCCGATGTGTTGTACCAACGCTATGAACATATGAAATCGATGCGTATGTCGAAAAAAGAAGTACGCAATGAGCATAAAGAGATGGAAGGTGATCCACAGTTAAAGGCGAAAATACGCCAAGTTCAGATGCAGCAGGCTCAAAACCGTATGATGGCTGATGTACCAAAAGCTGATGTGGTGATTACCAACCCGACACGTATTGCTGTGGCGCTGACCTATGAGCCGGGTGGGCTTGGTGCTCCACGTGTAGTGGCCAAAGGTAAGGGGCATATCGCCGCTAAAATCAGAGAAGTCGCTCGAGAAAACAGTGTACCACTGCGTGAAAACAAACCTTTGGCAAGGTCCTTGTTTAAGCATGTAGAGGTTGGCGATGAAATCCCGGCGGAACTGTTCGAAGCCATTGCCATTATTTTGGCTGAAATCTTTAAATTAAAGCAGCGCTAAGCGAGCCATCATCATGCGTATCAAGATAAAGCGCAAAAAAATATAGGAGTAGATCACCCATGCAATCAACCGCAGCCATGAAATTGCAGCGTATCGGTAACCAGCCAGACATTATTCTGGCTATTGCTGTGCTTGGTATTTTGCTGGTGATGATGGTTCCATTGCCCACCTGGTTGATGGACGTGCTGCTGGCAGCCAACATCACCATGGGGATATTGATTCTTTTGACCTCTATCTATGTTACCAAGCCGTTAGAGTTCTCAGTATTCCCTTCATTGCTGTTGTTAACAACGCTGTTTCGTTTGTCATTAAATGTTGCCACTACCCGTCTGATTTTATTGCATGGACAGGAAGGGCCAGCCGCTGCAGGGCATGTGATTGAAGGCTTTGGGCAATTTGTTGTGGGCGGTAATACCGTAGTTGGCCTGATTATCTTTATTATTCTGGTGTTAATCAATTTCATTGTTATTACCAAAGGTTCGACCCGAATTGCTGAAGTTGCGGCGCGTTTTACACTCGATGCGATGCCGGGAAAACAGATGGCGATTGATGCTGATATGAATGCCGGACTGATTGATGAAGCAACAGCGCGTAAACGCCGTGAAGAGATCTCCCGTGAAGCAGAGTTTTATGGTGCGATGGATGGTGCTTCCAAGTTTGTACGTGGTGATGCTGTAGCCGGTTTGATTATTACTGTGATTAATCTCATTGGTGGTCTGGTAATTGGTATGATGCAGCATGGCATGCCGGCTGGTGATGCGATGTCGGTATTCAGCCTTTTGACGGTGGGTGATGGTTTAGTGTCACAAATTCCCGCATTAGTGATCTCTACTGCCGCCGGTATCATCATCACACGGGCCAGTGGAAATGTGGCCCTTCCTATCGAGTTGAAAGCGCAGTTTACCCAATATCCCAAAGTGCATTGGATTGCCAGTGTCGCGCTGCTGCTGATGAGTCTGGTGCCTGGTCTCCCCTTTATTCCTTTCCTTATTCTGGCGCTTGGTTTGGGGGCGAGCGGTTGGTATCTACATCTGGGTGAGCAGGAGAAACTTCTTCAACCGGTCGCTGAAGAAGTGACTCCGGTAGAAGAGCCATCGCAAGATGATATGCTTGATGATCTGTTGGTAGAAGACCCCATCCGTCTTGAAATTGGCTATGGCCTGATTGATATGGTGGAAAACAGTCGTGAAGGAAATCTGCTGGACCGGATGAAGAAAGTGCGTCGTCAGATTACGCAGGAGATTGGCTTTGTGCTGCCACCAGTGCATATCAAAGATAATCTACAGCTCGGTGTCTCCGATTATCAGATTCTTATTCGTGGTGCTGTGGTAGGTAAGGGCGAGATTCGTCCACGTAATCTACTTGCACTGGAAAGTCAGATTATTGGTCCTGCTATTGAAGGTATACCGACGCAGGAGCCTGCTTTTGGTTTGCCAGCCTTATGGATCAGCGAAGATAAACGACAACAGGCTGAACTGTCCGGTTATACCGTGGTTGAGCCATCGACTGTGGTAATTACCCATATAACCGAGCTGTTGCGTGCACAAGCGGCTGAAATGCTGGATAGAACCCAGGTTCACGAATTGTTAGATAAGTTTTCACAGCGTCACCCTAAAGTGGTGGAAGAGATCGTGCCCGCACAGGTAACTCCCGGGCTATTACAAAATGTGTTGCAGCGCCTGTTGGCAGAATGGGTGCCTATTCGTGACTTGATGTTGATTTTAGAAGCGCTATCTGATCATGCGGGCCAGCAATTAAGTTTGACTGATCTGGTTGAAAAAGTACGTGAGCGTCTGGGCCGTACAATCACCCAGCGTTACCTCAATGCGCAGGGGGAGCTGTCAGTGTTTATGTTGGATGGAGAATTGGAGCAGCGTATGATGGACAGACTTAATCAGCAGCCCGGCTGGTCGTTACCCCTGGATATGCCTGAATGGCAGCGTTTTATATCCCGCTTGAATGAAGTATCCAGCCAATATGATGTGGATATGCCGGTATTGCTGACGACACCACAATTACGTGGTCCGTTATCGCATGCATTGCGTAAGATTATGACGCGTATTGTGGTGTTATCGATTATAGAAATACCTCCGCAAACCGATGTTCAGGCCTTGGCAAAAGTGAGCTTATACGATGCGAATTAAAGTATTTACTGCCCCCCATTTACATGAAGCCCTGGCCAAAGTTCGCAAGGATATGGGGCCTGAAGCACTGATTCTTGATCGTCAGAAGGTCAAGGATGGCAATGGCGATATGGTATGGCATGTGCACGCCGCCCTGGATCAAATCAGTGCACCAGAACCGCGCCACAGGCCAGCGCAGCAGGTGCCAGAAATTAAATCAACAGCTGCATTCGCACAGAAGTCTGAAGATGGACAAGCACCATCGAAAAATACCAATGCGGCATTGGCCCGACTTGAACGCATTGTGGAAGGTCTGGGTAATGCCGAGTCGGCCAATTTGCGTCAGGCACTAACCACTGGTTCCGAGCAGGAAGCCTTTGATCATTTGGTTAAGATTGGTGTGTGCGGTAGTCATGCCTTTGACATGGCGGCCGATTTTAGTCAAAAAAGACCACTTGGAAGTAAAACTATACTCTGGGCAAATCGCATTAATCCCGCCAAAAAGCATAGTGCTCTGATCTTTTCAGGACCATCCGGTAGCGGTAAAAGCACGTTGGTGGCTAAGCTTGCCGCACATTACAGTATGAAGGGAATTCGTGTTGCACTGCTGTCCTGCGATACCGAACGTATGGGCGGACTGGACTCCTTAAGGGCCTACGCCAATACGCTTGGCGTACCTTTTCATCCGCTCAGGAAAGCTGCTGATGTAGAAAAAGTACTAAACCAGACTCAAACGGCACAACTCATGCTAATAGACACTGAAGGCTGGAGCCCTCAGCGCGATACAGGTTTGAAACGGCAAGGTGAAATATGGGACGCACTTTCTCAAAGATTGCCAAAAGATGTATCACAGCGACGTGTATTGATGCTCCCGGCCAATATGGATGAGGAGGACGGTATGCAGCAGCTCAAGCACGCAATGACATCAGAGATGACCGATATCGCATTTTCCAAACTGGATGAGACACAAAAACCAGGGAAAATCGTTAATTGGTCGATGGCATCGGCATTGCCAATGAGTTATTGCAGCTTTGGTCCTGAAGTACCTGAACAGATGGGCTGGTTGAATGCAACTGCATTGACAACCTTGCTGAGTAAATATTACAGGGAAACGGCTGTATGAGTGATGACGCTATGAGTTCACAATTAGCGAATGGATCATCTGCTGCTGATCAGGGTGTCGTTGGTCAAGCTGAAGCCCCTGCGTCTGTGGTGAATACCCCCCACCGTATTGTTTCCCCGCGTGTGATTTCAATAAGCAGTGGAAAAGGCGGCGTAGGTAAAACATTTATGTCCGTTCATTTGGCTGCGCACGCTGCCAAAGCAGGGCAACGGGTGTTACTCATTGATGCTGATCTGGGCTTGGCAAATGTGGATGTTATGTTGGGTATTCATTCTTCAGGTACCATGCGTAATCTGTTAACTGGTACGGAGCCTTTAGAGGATTTGATTGTGCATTGTCCGCAAGGCTTTGATGTATTGCCTGGTGGCAGTGGTTTGTATGAACTGACCAACTTAAATGTATCTGAGCAACAAACTATTCTCGACAGCTTGCGCGAAGCCGGTGAACATTATGATTTGATTCTTATCGACACTGCTGCGGGTATTGGAGATAATGTACTCTACTTTGCCTCGGCTGCTGAAACTGCATTGGTGGTATTAACGCCTGATCCGACCTCATTGACCGATGCTTATGCGCTGATCAAAGTGTTATCCCAGCAACGCGGTGTACGCAGATTCATGGTTCTGATTAATCAAACAGATGAAATTGACGGTCATATCACGTTCAAACGTCTTCTTTCTGTCACAGACCGCTATCTTGATGTCTATCTGGATTATATTGGACACGTGCCACAACATCCATCTGTACGAAAGGCTATTCAGCAGCAACGTTTGTTGAATGATAATGACCCTGCTTTACGCCCATATCTGGATAAATTGTTTGATCATGTGTTAAGTAGGCCGCGTGATGCATCTCGTTCGGGGGGATTGCAATTCTTCTGGGAGCATACGCTATCGGCAGGCTTGGATGATGATAGTGATGAGGTCAGTGTGAACAGCTCATTACAGGCCCAGAGCGTTTCGTGATGAAACCAACATATGCTGGTGTCTCAGGAGCGTTGATTGGGCTGTTGTTTGGAGCGGCCATTTGTCTTATCCAAAACATAGCTGTTAGCGATGCCCTGTTTCGCATTTTTATTCTTACCTCTGCCGGCGCCTGGATGGGGGTAATGTTAGCCTGGTTGAATCAACTCTTACCTTCAAAGTCAGATCACCATTCTGAGCATACGGATGCAAACTGATGAGTGCGCTGCCCCAATACAATATGCCACCAACTCCGGATGAGTTGCTGGAAGAATATTTGCCGCTGGTGCGTTATCACGCCGATCAACTGATGCGCCGTACGCCCGATTCCATTGAATTGGGCGATTTGGTGAATGCCGGGGTGCTTGGTCTGCTCGATGGTGCTCAACGCTTTGATCACAGTCGAGAGGTTCAATTTAAGACCTTTGTATCTTATCGTGTACGTGGTTCCATGATTGATTACCTCAGAGCTTTCGATTGGATGCCACGCGGACTCAGAGATCATGCCAAAGAGATGCAGGGCGCTTTTATGGAGCTGGAGCAATTGCATGGCAGGCCTGCTGAAGAGCAAGAGATTGCTGATCATCTGGGTATTAAGCTGGGTGATTATCGTGAACGACTGAATCAAGTGCGTTATATGTCGGTGATCCATTTTGATGATATTCCCATGCATAACAGTGATGGTGATGAATTTAGTATCCTTGAAACACTGGAAGCCGATCCATTGCTTACGCCGGAATCCCAAAACACCATGATGGAATTCGTGCAGCAGTTGGCAGATGCTATTCTCGCTCTACCTACACGCGAAAATGTGTTGATCACGCTTTATTATTATGAGGAATTAACGATGAAAGAAATTGCCCTTATTCTTGGGCTGACCGAATCACGCGTATCTCAGTTGCACTCGCAGATGGTGCTTCGTTTACGTTCTCTGATGGGATTGGACAAGTAATGGATGCAATATCCCTATTTTTCAATGAATGGCTTAGTTTGATCATCGATGTGGCATTGCTTGTCGGTCTGTTTTGCTTGTGGTTGATATGGTATCGCAATGGCAAACGGCAAATGCAGATGGAGCAACTATTGATTGGCACTGCTCAGCAGCTGGAAGAAGCTACGATGCACTTGTCTCTTGCGACTAGCGCGATTGAGCAGTTAAAGCAGCAAGAAAAATCATCTTCTTCTGCTAAACGTGTAGAGCCTGTTAAACAGAAGCGATCCGAATATCAGGCTCCGGCCAATGGCGTAGATTTAACTCAACAAAACTTACCACCACAGAACAGCACTCAGGCAACGATGATCTTGCGCATGCAACGTGAGGGCGAATCAGAAGAAGCAATTGCTGATCGTCTTGATATACCTTTGGCGCAAGTCAAATTAATGCTAAAGCTTCATGCCGCATCTAAAAGCTCTGCATAGTCAGTCAATGATATCCATACTTCTTATGTAAGAAGATCTTCCACCATATCAACAACACCGGAAGCGGGTTTCTGCCGTCCTAGGGTTGATTGTAATGATGCAAACGCTTTGCGCTGCTGCAGTGCTTCATCTTCATTGCGAATGAGCGGTAAAACGGCAGTTACAATTTGATCGCTATGGCAGTTATCCTGAAGTAATTCAGGCATAACGGGTTTGTCATCAAGAATAATATTAGCTAGCCCAATGCTTCGCAGCGAAAACATTCGTCGGGCAAGAAACTCCACTAAGGCAGAGGCTTTGTAAATTAACACGGTTGGTGTATTCCATAAAGCCAGTTCTAGTGTGGCTGTGCCGGATACGGCAATGGCAGCATCAGCACGCATTGCATAACCATCCAGTGTGCGTTCAACCGGTTTAGCACCTAGAGCCCATAATGGCTCCAGGGCTTTGCTATCAACGCCTGGTGCGAGGGGTACTACGCATGCCAGCTCAGGTATGTGTTGTTGAAGTTGTTTTAAAGAATCTGCGAGAACGGCAACGTGAGTCTTAATTTCCCCTGGACGACTGCCGGGTAACAGCGCCAATAGTGGTTGTTCATCTTTAATGTCAAGGTGTCGCTTTAATTCAGTCGCTGACCAGCCTTGTATACATGATGCTGCGCTGGGGTTGCCGACATATTTAATGTGTTCGATGCCATGTTTTTGAAACCATTCGACTTCAAAGGGGAGAATACAAGCCAGTCTGTCCTGAGATTTCCTGAGTTTACGAACACGCCAGCTGCCCCATGCCCATAGTTTAGGAGCAATGAAATGTACGACTGGAATACCACGTTGTCTGAGCTTTTGGCCAAGACGCATATGAAAACTGGAGAAGTCGACAAGAATAGCGACATCAGGTTTGTGTTCCACACAGTATGATAAAATGGATTGTTCAATACGACGGATGCGGTTTAGAGAGCGCAGTACATCGCCAATACCCATGACATTGAGCTCGTGCATATGATGAACAGCAATACAGCCTTGTGCCTGCATCTGAGAGCCTGCAATGCCGCTAATGATGGCATTGGGGAAACGTAATGTAAGTTCGTTGACAACGGTTGCTGCATGAAAGTCACCAGAAGTTTCACCGGCACTGATAAAAAATCGTGTCATCCGTTTAGAAAAACCTTTCGAGGCTGCTGCTTAACCAGATGTGCCATACACAGAAATACCATATTGATTGGCAAGTTCAAAAAAGCGCTGGCGTTCAATTATCAGTGTTTTCCCGGATTCAACGGCCAACAGTGTGCAACCTGCAGCGTGCATCATTTCAAGTGTGTCTGGGCCAACTGCAGGTACATCGAAACGCAAATCCTGATTCGGTTTGGCAACTTTAATGACAGCAGCATCACCACTTCCTAGCTGGCCTCCGCGTTTGATTGCTTCATCCGTACCTTCTATCGCTTCAACAGCCAGTACTGCTTGTTTTTGCACCACGATAGTTTGTCCAATATCAAGAGCGGCTACACCTTTGGCTTGTTCAAAACCAAAGCTGATATCGGAAAAACGCCCCTTTTTAAGTGCAGGGCCAGCCAAATGACCATCGCCGACCAGCATATCACCGGCGTATAGGGTTTGATCAATCAACGTAAGGCCACCTTCAGCAAGTAGATCAGAGATGGTGAGAAGAATAGAGTCATCACGTCGGTCCTTTAAGCGCATCAGACCTTTCATGGCGGTAAAATCAGGCCTGAAATTGCGGAAGAGGTGAAGCTTACGTACTTTTCCAGCCATCACAACTTGCTCAACACCAGCGTGCTTGAATGCTTTAATCATGCCGCCAATCTGCCCAACGTGTAACCAACAGGTCGAAGTGGTCAGGTTTTCGATTTCGGCATCTGCTTCTTCACGAGCTGCAACGGTGTGAACTTCAAAACCTGCCGACGTAAGTGAGGCGGCCAGTTCCAGAGGGAAATGACCATAACCGGCAATCAAACCAATTTTTTTCATCTGCGTAGTTATTCTGAGTCGCGGCCATGGGTTGTAAGGCCACGTTGCGCGGAGCGAACAAAAGCGACCAGATCATGTCCAACTTCATCATTATCATCCAACAGTGCTTCTGCCTGAGTAAGACGTTCGTCTCGCTTTCCCTTTTCTTGTAATAGCAGACGATACACTTCTTTCAGTTGGCCTACCTGCTTCAGGTTATAGCCTTTACGTTTCAGGCCAACGATATTTAAGCCGCTTAGCCCAGAGCGGTAACCGCCAGCTAACAGGCAGTAGGGGGGGACATCCTTGGTGACACCGGACATACCTCCGATCATGGCAAGTTTACCGATGCGAACGAACTGTTGAATAGCAGACAGCCCTCCAATAATGGCTTGATCATCAACTTCAACGTGGCCAGCCAGTGTTGAGCAATTGGCCAGTACGATGTTGTTACCCAACAGGCAGTCATGTGCGACATGCGTATAAGCCATGAGCAGATTGCCGCTGCCAATCTTTGTTACCATGCCGCCACCCTCTGTGCCGGCATTGATGGTAGCATTTTCACGGATTTGATTATTATCACCAATGATGACTTCAGAAGGTTCACCGTGATATTTCAGATCCTGCGGAATCTGGCCAATCGAAGTGAACGGGAATATGCGGTTTCCGGCTCCCATGCTTGTATGCCCGGTCAGTACGACATGCGATAGCAATTCACAGTTGTCACCTATTTTTACATCGGCTCCAACGACACAGAAAGGTCCGATAGATACATCAGTGCCAAGTTCAGCCTTTGCATCAATAATAGCAGTTGGATGAATCATAGCGCTCATGTTTCGTCTTGTGGCACCAGTGTTGCCGTAAGGGTGCCTTCACAAACGAGTTTGCCGTCAACAAATGCCTCACCACGCAGTTTCCACAAAAATCCGCGACGGCGTAAACATGTCAGTTCAAAAATAACCTGATCACCAGGTACAACAGGTTTGCGGAAGCGTACACCGTCAATACCGGTAAAGTAGACCAGATAATCACGATCATCTTCCACCGATTGAAAGGCAAGCATGCCACCGGCCTGTGCCATCGCTTCGACCAGTAAAACCCCTGGCATGACAGGATGGTTAGGGAAATGACCTGTAAATTGAGGTTCATTGATACTGACGTTTTTCAAGGCACGAATAGTTTTATCTTTTTCGACATCAAGAATTCTATCAATCAGCAAGAAGGGGTAACGATGCGGTAAACGCTTCATAATATCATTGATCATTAATTCGGGCATGTTGTTACTCCATAAACTGTTTTATCAGTTTTTTGTTGCGCGCTGAGCTTTCCAAATTTCAGGTAACTTGGTAGTCAGGGCAGATACTTTGAGCCATAAACGGTGCGGCATAGCTGGTGAGCCTGCATAAATGCCTCCCGCTTCTAAATCAGACATGACACCACTTTTGGCAGCCAGTTTAACGCCGGCACCAATATTGATATGTCCTGCAATTGCAGCTTGTCCACCGAACTGGCACCCAGAACCAATTTGGGTTGATCCAGCGATACCGACTTGGCCAGCCATAATACTATATGCACCAATGCGAACGTTATGGGCAATCTGGATCTGGTTATCGAGTTTAACACCACGTTCAATCACGGTATCTCCAATAGCACCGCGATCAATGCAGGTGTTGGCTCCGATCTCCACATCATCTTCGAGAATAACCCGGCCGACTTGTGGGATTTTCAGATGTTGCGTGCCGCTCCAGGCATATCCAAAACCATCGGAACCGATGATGGCACCAGATTGCAGGATTACTTCATTGCCAAGTATACAATGATCGGCAATCACTGATTTGGGATGTAATAGACAGTCAGTTCCGATCTGTACATTTTCGCCAATGACGCAACCAGCGCCGACACGAGTGCCTTTTCCGATTCGGCTATGGGCATCAATGATAACACCTGCTGCTACATCAACATCATCAGCCAGTATAGCAGAATCATCAATGACAGCTGAAGCATGGCGTTTACCGCTTGCAGTGAGATCAGGGTGAAAGAAACGCTGTAAACATGCAAAAGAAAGATAGGGGTCTTTAACGCGAATAACACACAAGTGTTCATCAACCTTGGCGTTATCTGCTACCAGAATAGCTGCGGCCTTGCTTGATGTTAAATCTTTCAGGTAACGCTTATTAGAAAGAAAGGAAATCTCATTTTTGCCAGAATCATTTAGTGTGTTGATTCCGGTTACCTGGATGTGTTTTATATCCTCTACTTGGCCGTCCAACTGACCATTGATGAGATCAGCAACTTCAGCAAGTGATAATGTTTTCGGCAATGGAGTAGTTTGTATTATTTGTCGAGTAGCTTGGTAATATCACCGGTCACATCAAGTTTTGGGTTGATGTAGAGGAAAACAGGACGTGGAATAATCATATCAAATTTGTTCTTTTTGGCATATGTAGTGATGACTTTTTGAAATTTTGCCATGCTGGCAATATCCATGCGGTTTTTCTCAGCACCAAGCTCTTCCTGAGCATCTTGCTGCATACGTTGGAATTTTTTCCCCATCTCTTTCAAATTCTGCTGCTTCTGAGCCAGATGTTCTTGTGACATCGCCAGAGATTGGCTCATTAGATCTTTTTCAGCGGCATCAATTTCAGCTTTTAAAGATTTGAGTGCTTTAAGTTTGTTATTGCTTAATGCTTGTAAACGTTTCATGCCACTCTGATATTCAGCTGTATTTTCCAAAGCTGTTTTGATATCAATGTAGCCAACTTTCAATTCAGCCGCCTGAACAGAGATAGCACCGAGCGTACTCAAAATCGCAACTGATGCCGCAAGGGCTGGAATTTTCAACTTTTTAAGCATGATTTACTCCTTAGTTTTTCCTTCGCAATAAAACGCGATGCATTTGAACATAAAAACCATCAAATTAAAAACTTTCTATATATAGATCTGTGTCTTTTCAGTTTAAAATGATGAGCCTAAAGCAAATTCAAATGTTCTTTCAATATCACCGGGTACGGTTTTTATCGGGAATGACCAGACTAAACCAACGGGACCAACTGGTGAAATCCATTCAATACCGAACCCTGCCGAATAACGGATGCGGGATAAAGAGAATGGTTGACTGATATTCAGGGTGGTAATTCCAACAGTTGTAGAAACAGATCCCCAAACCGTGCCAGCATCGACAAAGAGCGCTCCACGCACACCAGCTACATCTTTCATCAAAGGTATTGGGAAAAAGAAATTGGCTGATGCTCTAGCCTGGTTATCAGCCCCCACAGCCTCTTGCGTGGCAGGGTCACGTAAGCTAATGCCGGTTGCGTCAAAACCTCGCATGCTTCCAAGCCCCCCCATTGAATAACGTCGCCAGAGCGGGATGTTTGACTTTGAATATGCTTTAACCGTTGACGCTGAGAAAGAGGGGTTAAATGTGTACAGCTTCTCTTCATCGAAGGAAAAATAGGCTTGGCTTGAAATAGATGTTTCCCAGAATTTAGTTTGCCCTCCAAGGCCTGAGAATCCAAAGCTTATCGCTTCAAAATGACCACTTCTTGCTCCCATCAGTCGGTCTCTTGAGTCATAGCTTAGCGATTGGATTAATTCACCAATCGTCTGTTTACCAAGTTGTGCCTGAGTCATCAGGGACGCATTGACTGGAGCACCGGTTAAATTGGTGGTGTTGATCCTATAGCTGATGCCGTAGGAGAGGTAATGTGTGATAGGGATTCCGAAACCAAGAGCAGCGCCGACGGAATCTGTTTGATAGGTGATGGTATTAAGAGGGTCAGTTTTTTTCTTAAACCCACTAACAGTAGCGCTGATATTGGTGTTTAAAAAGTACGGGTCAGTGAAGCTTGCATTAATGTCTTGCGTTACCCGGCCATAGCTGCCATTCAGGCTTGCTTGGTATCCTTTTCCAAACATGTTGGATTCTGAAAGTTTTGCAGTCAAAATAATTTTTTCTCGTTGGGAGAATCCTATACCGCCTGATATTGATCCGGTTCTCTTTTCAGTGATATCTACCTTCAGGTTTACTTTATCACTAGCCGATCCTTTGGGTAGAGAGATACGCAGGTCTTCAACAAAAGCTGCACGTCCCAATGCTTCTCTAGAGGTTTTTATTTGCGAGCCAGAGTAACGCGCGCCTTCGTCCTGGGTGATTAATCGTCGTGCAACAATATCATCTGACTTTTCATTGCCGGTAATTTCTATGCGTTCGATGTAGACCTCTTTACCTTTTTCAATATCAAACACAACTGAAACTGTATGGTCATCGATGTTGCGATTTAATAATGGGGTGACAGTTGCAAAAGCATACCCCTCATCTCCAATACGTTCGGTCATGGCTGCGATGGTGTTTTGCATATCGAAGAGCGAGTATGTATTACCTGCTTCAAGCTCAATCAGATCTTTCAATGTTTGTTCATCAGGGACAAAGTCTCCCTGTATGTCAGTAGTACTTACTTTGTAGGGATGCCCCTCATGCAGGCTAAATGTAAGTGAAAAGGTTTTATTGTCTTCAGCGATGGTAATCTGTTGAGACTCAATTTTTATATCCATGTAACCATTGTTCATATAATACTGTTGTAACATTTGCCCATCAGCACCAAATCTTTTTTGGTCAAACACTGCTCTGCTGCCAAATGATGATAGTAAATCAATCTGTTGGGATGCGAGCTGACCATGTAGCGTGGAGTCACTGAAGGCTTTGTTACCAATGATATGAATGCGATTGATGCGTGTGACATTGCCTTCATGAATGCGGACCAGTAGATCAATTCTTCCGTCCTTGCGTTCGGTGGGGATAAAATCAACTTTTACCTGATAAAATCCATCTTTCAGGTAGCCTTTAAGTAAAGTGTTGAGATCTTTGTTGCGGTTCATTGGGTTGAAAACACGCCCGGGTTTGAGCCTCATTCTGAGCTGAAGGTCTTTGGTTCGATGTTCATCATTGCCTTCAATGTTGAGACTGGCAATCAGGGGGAACTCTTTTACATGGCAGACCAGTTTAATGCCCTGAAGTGTTCTGGTGCCAACAAAACGAATGTCAGAAAAGAATCCTGCATTATACAAACGTCTCACATCACGACTAAGTAGACGGCGATCAAGTGGTTGACCAATTTTAGTTTTTAGCTTTACTAGAACGGCATCACGTTCCAGAAAACGATTACCCTCCACATCAATAGAAAGAATTATAGGTTGTTTCGCAGCTGTTTCAGCAGCAACGCTGGAAGGAATTTGCCCGCAGAATAGAGTAATCATGAACATTACATGGATTAGCAGCCATTTGATTAAGCTTGTCATATTATCCTCTAAAGAGCCGTGAAATATCATTATAAAATGCAAATACCATCAAGCTTATGATTAGAATTAATCCCATTATTTGGGTTATTTCCAAAACTTTCGGCTGCAATGGTTTTCCAGTTATTTTTTCCAGTGCAAGGTAAAGCAGCAGGCCACCATCGAGTATAGGAATAGGCAGCAGATTCAATACCCCGAGGTTTACTGAAATTAAGGCCAGGAAACCGATAAAATAAACTAGTCCCATCTCAGCAGTTTTACCTGCCAATTGTGCAATTGCGATAGGGCCACCGAGATTATCGGGAGAGATGGCGGATGTCACCATTTTACCAAATACATTCAATGTTAATGCGGTCATCTCCCAGGTGCGAGTGAAGCCGTATGTGAGGCCATCCCATACGTTCATGCGGTACATTTCAGTGCCATGAATTGCTTGTGAGGCCAGTTTAACACCTAATCGACCTTGTCCATTTTGATCAATAGCAGGGGTTACTTGCAGTTGCATGAGGGTGTATTCCCGCTGTACGGTCAAGCTTGCAGCGTGCTCAGGTTGGGCTTTGATTTTCTCGATCAACTGCGACATGTTGGAGACTGGCCAGCCGTTGATTTGTTGAATGATGTCGCCTTTTTGCAAACCACCGCTTTGAGCTGCGGATCCCTCAAGGACACTTTCAATACGTACAATTAATCCGGGATTAAAGCCTAGAACTTGATCAGCTACGTCTATGAGCAGAGGGTCTTTGTCTTGAACTGGAAGCTCTAGATTCAATTCAATTGTACTCTCGTCACGCATTACCTGCAGTGTCGTTGATGTACCAACCTTCTGCTTGAGCTTCTCTTCCATCTGTTGCCATGAATGAACCAGTTGATCATCGACCGATACAATGCGGTCAGCAATACGCAAACCAGATTGTTCAGCAATGGATGCCTGGCTGACCTGGCCGACAATGGTTGGCAATACAGCCTGGCCAAGCCAGCCAATGATCATATAGGCGATGATGGCGAACAGAAAGTTATAGGCAGGCCCTGCAACTGCTACTGCAGCACGTTTCCAAACGGGCTGATTGTTAAAAGCTCTGGCTTTATCCTGTTCAGATAGCTCTGCTTGTAGACCTTCCCCCTGTTCATCCGGGTTTTCTCCAAGCATTTTGACATAACCACCCAGTGGGATGGCTGCAATAATATATTGCACTTCTTTATCTTTGCTGCGCCATGAGAACAGTGCGGGGCCAAAGCCGATAGAGAACTTCTCTACTTTAATGCCAAGTCTGCGGGCCATCGAATAATGCCCGTATTCATGCACTGCAATCAGCAACGCAATTGCAAAGATAAAGGCGAGAGATGTGTGTAAAATTTCAATCATGATGGATTACGCTCCAATGCTTTAAGCATTCATTACTTCCACTGCGATTGCTCGGGCATGGGCATCATGTGACCATACATCATCCAGTGTTTCTACGGGGGTATTGTCCACCTGTTGGAGCGCCTTTTCGACAGTCGTTACAATATCCATGAAACCAATGTCTCTGTTTCTGAATGCTGCATTTGCAACTTCATTGGCTGCATTCAACGTGATAGCCAGTGCATCTTCACCTTGTAATACATCTTGCACCAGGCGCATGGCAGGAAAGCGTACTTTGTCTACGGCCTGAAAGTTTAGCTGACCGGTTTTAGCCAAATCTAACCATGGTATGCCAGTTGTAAGTCTTGGTTGAGCTTGCATTGCATAGGCAATGGGCATGCGCATATCTGGCATGGCAAGTTGAGCCAGCACAGAACCATCACTGTATTCAATCATGCCGTGTACTATGCTTTCCGGGTGAATGATGGCGGATAACTTGCTCGGTTCGATATTAAATAACCATCTCGCTTCGATGAGCTCAAGTGCTTTATTCATCATGGTCGCTGAATCAACACTGATCTTTGCGCCCATATCCCAGTTGGGGTGGGCAATGGCTTCTTCTGGAGTTACCGCGTGCAATGTGGCTGGATCTCGATCGCGAAACGGGCCACCGGATGCAGTCAGGATGACTTGTGATATGGAGGCGTGATCATGGCCAACCAGGCATTGATGTATTGCCGCATGTTCTGAATCTACAGGCACCACCTCGGCTCCAGCTTTCCTGGCTTCAGACATGAATATTTGTCCGGCAGTCACCAGACACTCTTTGTTGGCCAAACCAACACGTTTACCTGCCTGCACGGCGGCCAATGTGGCTGGCAGGCCGGCGGATCCAACCATGGCTGCCATCACCATATCTGTTTCCGTAGCAGAGGAGAGCTCGATTGCTGCATCCATACCTGATTCTAAACGTACACCAGTGGGTAATCTTCCTAGTAATTGTTTGGCTGCATCAGCATCAGTCATGACAACCCATTGGGGTCGAAGTGAAGAGGCTAATTCAAGCATTTTATCTGCATTGCGGTGGCCTACGAGGGCAAAAGCAGAAAATTTGTCCGGGTGCTGAAGCATCACATCGGCGGTGCTACATCCAATGGAGCCTGTAGCGCCTAAAACAGTCATGCGCGTAGCTTGCATGTGGTCTCTCGCCATTAAAGCAGTCCCCACAATATCCACGTTACCGGCACAGCCATCAGCATTGCATCCGTGCGATCAAGAATGCCCCCGTGCCCAGGCAGCCAGCGTCCACTATCTTTAGCACCTACAATACGTTTTGCAGAGGACTCGGATAGATCCCCAAGCATGCCTGCAATAACCGTTACTATTGCCAATAACAGCGCAGATAACAGAGGTAGTACATCACAATAGACCCAGTAGGCCGCTGCGGCAGGAACACCAAAGATGAGACCACCTATTGCACCTTCAACGGATTTCCCAGGACTAACGGCAGGGCATAATTTGTGTTTACCCCAGGCGCGGCCAACAAAATAGGCTGCTGAATCGGAAATCCATACAGCTAGGCATGTGCCGATAATTAATCCCTGCCCTGTCTTGCTCAGATGCGTATCTGCAATAGCCAATGCAAAAGCAAACAGCCAGCCAAGCATCCAGATGGCGGTAAAGAAATGATCAAATGCGGCTTGGCTTTTGCGCGAGTCATACACAAAATATGCGAACCAGATGAATATGATTAGCAGCAGTGGCTGTAGGTCTGCAGAGAAACAGAATGCCGACCACGCTAAGAAAGCGGTACCCATGTAGAACCATGGGCGACGTAATTTCACAAGCAGGATGAGTTCGCATGTGGTTAACCAGCCAAAGAAAGCCAGTCCGCGTTCAAACCATGGTGATGCGAGGTTGAAATACCAGGCCCAAACTACAAGCAGAAGAATGATTGCAGTGATGATGCGTTTAGATAATTCGTTCATGATTGTACCTGTTCGCTGGTTAGTCCATAGCGGCGCTCGCGTGCCTTAAAATCTTCCAGTGCCAATTCTAAGTGCTCCTGTGAATAGTCCGGCCACAGTACATCGGTGAAATATAGTTCAGCATAGGCCGCATCCCAGAGGTGAAAATTAGAAATTCTCTTTTCCCCTCCTGTGCGGATGAGCAGGTCCAGTGGAGCAATGTCATCACACCACATGAGCTCACGAAACGTAGTTGGATTTAGTTCTTCCATTGCCTGTTCGGGGTTATCTTGAAGCAGCGCATGCCGCAGTGCATTTTTAGCTGCGCTAAGGATTTCTTGCTGGCCTCCATAGTTCAGGCACAGGATAAGGTCGATACCTGAATTGTTTTTGGTTGCTTCAACTGCTTGTTTAACAGATTTTTTAGCACTGTTAGGTAGGGGGGAAATGTCGCCCAAGGTTCGGAATCGCACATTGAGATGCATCATTTCAGGTAACGTTTTTGGTATGAGAATCGCCAGTAAACTCATCAGGCCACGTACTTCAAGCTTGGGTCGCTGCCAGTTTTCTGTCGAAAAAGCGAACAACGAGACCTGTTTAATGCCTAGGTTTTTTGACCAGTGCACAACATCGCGGGCGACTTCAGCACCTTTTTTGTGTCCTTCCAAGCGGTTTTTACCCTGCGCTTTGGCCCAGCGCCCATTACCGTCCATGATAATGCCTACGTGAAGAGGCAGGCTGGAAGAGGTCTCCTCTGAGCTTGGAGACATCAGACTGTCAGAATATCGGTTTCTTTATGTTCGATGACCTGATCGGTTTCAGCAACGAACTTATCGGTTATTTTCTGAATTTGCTCTTGCTGACGTTTACCTTCATCTTCAGGCAGGCCGTCATCTTTAACCTGTTTTTTAATGGCGTCATTTGCATCGCGGCGGACATTACGAAGCGATACCTTGGTTTTTTCACCGGCAGCTTTAACCTGTTTGACCAGATCTTTACGACGGTCTTCAGTCAGTTCAGGCAAGATAATGCGCACAACCTCGCCATCATTAGAGGGGTTTAAACCAAGGTCAGATTTTAGAATGGCTTTTTCAAGATCCCCTAAAATAGTTCTTTCCCATGGTGTAATCATCAACATGCGCGGTTCTGGAACCGAGATGTTACCAATTTGGGAAACTGGTACATCAGAGCCATAATAGTTTACTTTGACATGATCAAGCAGTGCTGCATTAGCTCGACCTGTGCGAATGGTGGCCAATTCTGATCTTAATGCTGCGATAGACTTTTGCATTTTGCTTTGTAAATCGGTAGACATTTACCCCTCCTGCACCAGTGTGCCAACTGATTCACCTGATACTGCACGTAACATTTGTCCAGGTTTTGTAACATCAAATACTACAATCGGCATGTGATTGTCTCTGCATAGTGACATAGCAGTGGAATCCATCACGCCCAAACGATTGGTTAATGCTTCTGTGAATGTGAGTGTGTCATATTTTTTCGCATCGGGATTCTTGGCCGGATCGGATGTGTAGATACCGTCGACTTTCGTTCCCTTGAGCACAGCGTCTGCCTGAATTTCCATGGCGCGTAAGCTGGCCGCTGTATCTGTTGTGAAGTATGGATTACCTGTGCCTGCTGCAAAGATAAGAATGCGACCTTTTTCTAAGTGGCGCACTGCACGACGGCGAATGTATGGTTCAGCCACTTCTTTGATAGCCAGTGCCGAAATCACGCGAACAGTTGCTCCGTGACGTTCAATGGCATCTTGCAATGCAATAGCATTCATGACTGTTGCCAGCATGCCCATATAATCTGCACTGGCCCGATCCATGCCGGATGCAGTGCCACTCATGCCGCGGAAAATATTGCCTCCGCCAATCACAAGAGCTAATTCGATGCCTGTGTTCTGGACTTCAATGAGCTCTTTAGCCAGGCGATTAATTGTTTCAACATCAACACCAAATGCAGTGTCACCCATCAATACTTCACCAGAAAGCTTGAGCAGCACCCGTTTGTACGGGCGCTGCTCTACATGATTGCCAGAAGCTTCAGTCATGAGCTTTTAGCTGCCTTGAATTTGAGCTGCAACTTCAGCTGCGAAGTCTTCTTCTTTTTTCTCAATGCCTTCACCAAGCTGGAAACGGGACATGGACACCAGATTGGCGTTGCCTAGAGCTTTGCCAACTTTTGTGTCTGTATCCATCACGAAATCCTGCTCAAGCAAGCAGATGTCTGAGTAGAACTTGTTGAGCTGACCGGTAACGATTTTATCAACAATCGCTTCAGGCTTGCCGCTGGCAATAGCGCGTTCAGACAGTACTGCGCGTTCACGTTCAACAGATTCAGCATCCACATTAGCGCGTGCAATAAAGCGTGGGTTGGCAGCTGCAACATGCATAGCTACACC
>JAJFLF010000037.1 GCA_021772845.1 Mariprofundus sp. | reverse complement strand
TATCTGGTGCCGTATTCGCTTATTTTTGATGAGTTGCGTAAACCTATGCCATATTACGATGAGTACGGTATTCGTTTGCCGGATGTGTATGACGATGATCGCGGGGTTTCAGGTATTAACCGTTATCGTGCTACCCTGGCTCATATGGCGGCACACAGGCGCTGGAGCCAGAAGATGGTTATCGATAACTGGAGTCCGGTTCAGCGCGTAGGTGTTGAGACATTTGAGGATGCTCGTGTTGATTATCTGGCGTGTAAACGATATCCGGGTCTGAAAAAGATAATGTTAGCGCTACATCCTGAGCCCAGGCAGGAAGATCTGGCAGTGGAAGGGATGTCGTTAATTCTCTTGCGTTTGGCCATTGCTTCCAGGGGCATGATGGACCCTGATTACAAGATCGAAAATGCTGATATTCGTGAATTTGTTGAGCGTTTTTATGATGCCATGAAAGATGGTGAATCGTGCAGTATAGATGTTGCCAGAATTGCCTTGTCCTTTATAGCACGCACACGCCGCCAGACCGATGCGTTGCCAGATACCTACTTTGATCATACAGAAGTTGATTATCGGGATGATAATCGTCATCTCTGGATCTATATTGAACAGGGTGATGATGAAGAGACGACGTTTGAACATCTTGATAAACGGCAAGATAAGACAGAGCTGGATGGGCTGCCGCCGCGTCATTATAACGAGTGGGATTATAATGCACAGCATTACCGGCCGGATTGGGTCAGTGTATATGAAGCACTTCAACCGCGTGGAAATGCGGCTGTCATTGATAATTTACTAGCCAAAAATAGTGCAACAGCCAAACGGCTGAAAGCGATTCTGGATATGCTCAAGCCCCAGGATCGTGTGCGTGTGCGTTATCAGGAAGATGGTTCGGAGCTTGACCTAGACGTGGCTATTCGTTCATTGATTGACTTCAAGGGCGGTTGTGCACCTGATCCTCGCGTGAATATGTCGCATAAAACTGATGGCCGTAATGTCGCTGTTTCATTGGTACTGGATCTATCACAGTCCTTGAGTGAAAAAGCAGCTGGTAGTAATCAGACTATTCTGGAACTTTCTCAAGAGGCGGTGTCATTGCTGGGTTGGACGATTGATCAGGTGGGTGACAAATTTGCTATTTCAGGCTTTAACTCGAATACCCGTCATGATGTACGTTTCTATCATATTAAGGGTTATTCAGAAGATTGGGGAGAAGATGCAAAATCTCGCCTTGCATCGATAGAGCCGAGTTTTTCTACCCGTATGGGTGCTGCGATGCGCCATGCAGCGCACTATCTCAAAGCCCAAAAGGCTGATAAGAAGCTCATGTTGATTCTTACTGATGGTGAACCTGCTGATATTGATGTAGATGATGAACAGTTGCTGATTCAAGATGCCCGCCAGGCTGTCAAAGAGCTGGATCAGGACGGCCTTTATACCTATTGCATCAATCTTGATCCCAAAGCTGATGAGTATGTTGCTGATATTTTTGGTAGCCAATATACCATCATCGATCATGTTGATCGTCTGCCAGAAAAGTTACCTGAGGTGTTTATTTCACTGACCAAGTAACATCTTATCACTTGCTTAATGATTGAATGCCGCCCTGTCATGGGGCGGTATTTTTTTGTCCTTACAACAGGATTTGGAAGTTAGATAGGCGGAAAGAATGTCCTGCCAAAAGCGGAAAAAAGTTCCCTGGTAAAATTATTCTCTACGTAAGTTCGTTGATAAGCTATTGAAAAGAAACAATAAAATATAAGCGCTCCTACTGGCCGCCATCTTGCATTAGTAAAAGCAGGCAAGCACAAGTTCAGGAGTAAATTATGCAACTAGGTTATTTAATGGCCGGTGTAGCAGGCGACATGGCACAGCAGAAGCTGGATGTAATCAGCAACAATCTCGCTAATGCAAACACCGCAGGATATATGGAAGACCGCACCTCTTTTTCATCGCAGTTTTCAAATGCGATGGGCCGTGAGGGTGCCCCTGATCAAACCTCAGCCGCTTTTTTATCTACGAACAAGCAGTATGTAAGTACCCAGGCAGGCTCTATTCATCATACCGGATCTGATTTTGATTTTGCGATCAATGGCAAAGCGTATTTCCGTGTTCAGATGGCTGATGATTCAGTCGCATTGACTAGGGCTGGAAATTTTAAAATTGATGCGGATGGAAATCTGCTTACGCAAGGGAATTTACCTGTGTTGGATAAAGCAGGGGCAGCGATTACGCTGCCTGTTGGAGCTGTTAGCGCAACGCAAGATGGCACAATTTTAGTGAATGGTAATCCGGTGGCAGAACTGGGTTTGTCCATGCTTCGTGATGAACGACGCATGATGAAAGCTGAAGGCGTCATCATCAAAACAGCTGAAGATAATATTATAGATGCTGATAAAACGGTGTCGGTACATCATGGCTCATTAGAACGTTCCAATGTGAATTCTGTTTTAGCGATGGTTAGCATGATCGATACCATGCGCAATTATCAATCCACTATGAAAATTGTAGAACAATATAATCAACAGGCCGGCCTGCTTAGCGACAGAGTCGGTGTAGTACAGTAGGAGTTAGTTATGATGCGAGCATTATGGACGGCTGCGACAGGCATGTCTGCACAGAGTCTCAACGTGGACGTGATATCCAATAATATTTCAAATGTGAATACGACTGGTTTTAAACGCGGGCGGGCTAACTTTCAGGATCTTATGTATCAACAGATTAAATCGCCGGGATCAGAGGCAAGTTCTGCCGGTACACAGTTGCCAACTGGTATTCAGGTTGGGCTGGGTGTGAGAGCGGCCAGTGTCGATAGTATTTTTACAGAGGGTAGTTTTCAGCAAACCAATAACCCACTGGATATGACCATTCAGGGTCGGGGTTTCTTTCAGATTCAATTGCCTAATGGTGATACTGCTTATTCCCGTGATGGTAAATTCAGTTTGGATTCAACAGGTCAGATTGTGACGCAAAATGGTGATTTGGTGCAGCCGGGAATTACGGTTCCTACTGATGCTCAGGCGGTACAGGTTTCACAGGATGGTACTGTCTCTGTAGTGCAGGCTGGTGGTGTTCAGTCGATATTGGGGCAGATACAGATTGCCGACTTTATTAATCCATCCGGTCTCACCCATCTGGGCTCAAACCTGTTTCAGCCCAGTAATGCTTCAGGTGAAGCCGTTATCGGTAATCCTGCTGAAAATGGGCTGGGTTCAATTGGGCAGGGTATGTTGGAGATGTCTAATGTAAGCATGGTAGAAGAGATGGTGAATCTTATTGCCGGACAGCGTGCTTATGAAATGAATTCCAAGGCGATTCAGGCAGCCGATGAAATGCTGCAAACCGCCAATAACGTACGGAGATAACATGATCCGCCCTGCTTCTGATCTCATATAG
>JAJFLF010000357.1 GCA_021772845.1 Mariprofundus sp. | reverse complement strand
ATGTAGAAGCTTCCGATGGCCAGACGGCTATTTCAAAAGCCAATGCCTATGCGCCGGACCTGATACTACTCGATGTGATGATGCCTGTGATGGATGGTTTTGAAGTGGCCAAGCAGTTGAAGGCCAATCCGCTAACCGAAGGCATCCCGATTATTATGGTGACAGCGCTGGAAGATCAGGCATCGCGCGAAAGAGGTTTGTCTGTCGGTGTTGAGGAGTTTGTCAGCAAACCGATCAAGGTGAATGAATTGCAAATCAGGGTGCGCAACCTGTTGCGATTGAAGCTTGCAATGGATGAGATTAAAGATCAAAACAACAACCTTGAACGCGAAGTGAAAAAACGCACCCGGGAGCTTGTCACATCTTTCCAGGATGATATTCAGGTGTTGATGCGTGCGGCTGAATACAGGGATGATGAAGGCGGAACCCATGTGCGCCGCATCTGTTATTACGCCAAAACGCTGGCTGATGCCATGGGTATGGATAGTGAGTTTTGCAGTACGATTTTCCTGGCCAGCGGTTTGCATGATGTCGGAAAGATTGCTATTCCGGATCATATTCTGGGTAGAGCCGGGGAATTTGAACCGGGTGAATGGGAGATTTTGCAAACGCATACCACCATTGGAGAGAAAATCCTTACTGGCAGTGATTCACCCTATATCCGTATGGGGCGTGAAATCGCGCTGAGTCATCATGAATGCTGGGATGGTTCTGGTTATCCGGAAGGTTTGAAGGGAGAGAGTATTCCTCTGCCAGCGCGCATTATGAAAATCTGTGATGTGTATGATGCACTGCGTAACAAACGCATTCACAAAGAAGCCTATGATCACGCTACGGCAATTGATCTTATCCGTTATGGTGATGAGCGCATTCACCCGACGCATTTTGATCCGCGTGTGAAAGCAACCTTTCTTCATACAGCCAAAGCATATGAACGGATTTTTGACTCTATACGCGAATCTGCACCGGCAGTGGCTGGGGTCTAAAAAGTTATGCAGGAGAATGGCGTTGGCGCGCTGAACAGACCGAAGGTTCTTCTTGTTGATGATGATGCATCCATCAGGAAAATCTATTGTGACGTGCTCGAGCATACCGGCTACGAAATCATCGAAGCAACGAATTACGATCAGGCTATTGCTCTGGTGGATGCTTCGATAGATATAGCACTGCTGGATATCATGCTGCCGGGAAAATCGGGGCTCGAAGTTCTGGGTCATATACACAAGCAATATCCATTGTGCCCTGTCATCATGATTTCGGCCTATGCCGATAAAAGAAATGCGATTGATGCGCTGCACAAAGGTGCGGCGGATTATCTGGAAAAACCGATTAACATGGATGAACTGAAACATGTCGTAGCGCGCTTGCTCTCATATCGTGCATTGAGTGAAGAAAACACCTGTCTGCATGAAGAAAAAAAACTTCAGAATGAATTGCGTGAAAGCGAGCAGAGATTCCGTGGCGTTTTCGAATGCGGTGCCGGAGGCGTGGTCGTTGCTTCTTTGGATGGGACGTTTTTGCAGGTAAATCAGTATTTTTGCAAGATGCTGGGCTATTCGGAAGAAGAGCTGCTGAGCAAGACGTTCATGGATATTACCCATCCCGATGACCTCGAAAAAGAGATGCCTGATTACGAGAAAACGCTTGTCGGAGAGCTATCCAGGGTTTCCTTTGAGAAACGATATATAGACAAAAATGGTGATATTGTCTGGATCCTTATCGGGGTCTCAGTGCTGAGCGATCAGGCAGGCAAACCGGAGTGTTTTGTCGGTTTGGTTCAGAACATAAGTGAGCGCAAGCAGGCCGAACAGGCAAAGCGCGATTCTGAGGCGCGCTTTACGACCATTCTGACAAACGCTTATGAAGCGATCATCGTTGTCAATCAGGATCAATGTATCCAGGTGTTCAACAAAGGCGCAGAGAAGGTTTTCGGATACGAAAGCAGCGAAGTACTAGGCAAAGCTCTGGACATCCTTATTCCTGAAGCCGCCAATAAGGTTCACAGGGAGCATGTTAACGAATTCATCGCCGGACAGGATACCGTGCGCCCAATGCATGGTTACCGTGAGATTCAGGCCCAGCGTAAAGATGGTACAGTTTTTATTGCTGAGGCCACAATTTCCAAGATATACACAGCTGAGGGTATGGTGCTGACAGCTATGCTGCGCGATGCCACCGAGCGCAAGCAGGTAGAAGCTGCATTGCTACAATCGGAACAACTGTATCACAATATAGTAAAAGCCAGCATGGACGCCATTATTTCGGTCGATACAAAAGGGACAATTACCACAGTCAGCCAGGGTGCAGAAAGCATGTTTGGATACAGCAAAGATGAAATGCACGGCATCTTTTTTGTAAAGCTCATTCCTGAAGAGAGCCTCGAAGAAGCTAGGCAGTTACTTGGCCAGGTGAAGAAGACCGGCTTTATAAAAGGCATCATAACCCAGAGAAAGCGCAAAGATGGAACCCTTATAGATGTTGAGATCACTTTAACCGCGATGGGGAAAGCAGGCCACCTTGTGGTTGTTCGCGATATCACTGAACGCAAGCTGGCTGAAGAGAAGCGTGTGGAAAGTGAACGGCGTTTGCAGTCTATTATGGATAACACAACATCAGTCATTTATCTCAAGGGTGCTGAGGGGCGCTACATACTTGTGAACCAGCAGTTTGAAGAGCTGTTCCATCTCAAGAAAGGGGAGATGGTTGGGAAACTTGATCATGATATTTTCCCCGAGGATATGGCCAATGCTTTCAGGCAAAATGATCTGGACGTTCTTGCCGCAGGTAAAGCAGTGGAGAGTGAGGAGTATGCTCCGCATGACGATGGTATTCACACCTATCTTTCCATTAAATTTCCAATTTATGATAATAAAGGCAATGTCTGTGGTACTGGTGGTATCTCTACGGATATCACCGAACGTAAGCTTGCTGAAACTGAAAAGACCAGGCTTGCCACAGCCATAGAATATGCTGCTGAGGCTATCTCTGTTGAAGATTCCGAGGCTAGAATCCTCTATGCCAACCCTGCCTTTGAGCGATTAAGTGGCTTTACTCAGGAGGAAATCCTAGGTCAATTTTCAAGTCTGTTGCGTAGTGATCAGCACAGTAAATCGTTCTATAAGGGTATGTGTGACACGGTCAGCGCAGGCAAGGTCTGGAAAGGCGAAGTGTTCATCAAACGTAAAGATGGGGGCTTGTGCGAGGTTGAGCGTTGCATTGCGCCAACATTTGATAGCGAGGGGGGAATTATTAATCACATTGTTATGCAGCGTGATATCACTGAGCGAAGAAAGGCTGAAAGCGATTTGCGGGAACGCACAGAGAAACAGGAGCGATTCAACAAAATAGCTGTCGGTCGTGAAATACAGATGATTGAATTAAAGCAGGAGATCAATGCTTTGCTCGAAGAGCTAAAGCGTGAAAAGAAATACACGATTCATGCTCCAATAGCTAAACAGGACAAAGGGCAGGAAGAATGAGATATAGAACTGCCTTGCCAGCTATCGTGGTGCTCTTTTTGGGCATCATCATAACGCTGACGCTTTTTTTCTACGTCAAGCAATCGGATGAGCTTCAATTGCAAACGATGTTTGAGAGAGAGGCAGGCCTGTATGCCAGTGCATTTCACATTGAAATAGATGGTGATTTAAAAACTGTTGAGGCCCTCAGAAGCCTATATGCGTCCTCACATAATGTTGACCGGGATGAGTTCCAGCAGTTTAGCAAATCGTATCTGTTGGAGGGCGATGATCTTCAGGCTTTGGCTTGGATCCCACGGGTGAAAAATGCTGAAAGGTCTGTTTACGTTGAAAGAGCCCGTCACTGGCAGCCTGATTTCCAATTCAGAGAAATAAATGCTCAGGGAGAGCTGCAGAAGGCAGGGCAAAGAGCAGAGTATTTCCCAGTCTATTATATTGAACCCCTGCAAGGCAATGAATCAGCTGTGGGCTTGGATTTGAATGCGAACAAGGAGCGCAGAAAGGCTTTGGATAAAGCGCGTGATTCGGGGCAATTGACAGTGACTGCCCCCATTCGATTGGTACAGG
>JAJFLF010000356.1 GCA_021772845.1 Mariprofundus sp. | reverse complement strand
GGCTCACTAGGACTCGAACCTAGAACCAACCGGTTATGAGCCGGTTGCGCTAACCAGTTGCGCCATGAGCCCGCTTCAACTTTACGAGGCCGGCAGACTAAACAGCGCTTGGTAGCGTTGCAATCACGCAACGCGTAACATGCCGCGTCATGAAACAAACTTTGGTCATCCAACCCACTTTATTTACCGAATTAAATCTGCCCGATGCTTTATTAAAAGGCATTGAGGAACTCGGTTTTACCGAAATGACCGATGTCCAGCAAACGGCTCTACCTATTACTTTAGCGGGTAAAGATGTGGCTGGCCAAGGACGTACCGGCACTGGTAAAACGGCGACTTTTTTAATCACGGCCATCAATCGTCTACTCACAACCGAACCAAAAAAAGGCCATACAAATCATCATCCTCGCGCACTGATTATTGCACCAACGCGTGAACTGGCGGTGCAAATCTCCGAAGATGCGAAAAAATTAGCCAAACACACTGAGCTGAAATTACATACCGTGTATGGTGGTGTTGATTATGAAAAACAGCGCCTCGGTTTTGACGGTGGTGTCGATATCCTGATTGGCACTCCGGGTCGATTAATCGATTATTTGAAGAAACGGGTCTACTCCCTGTCCAAGGCAGATATGCTGATTATCGATGAAGCAGATCGCATGTTTGATCTCGGTTTTATCAATGATCTGCGTTTTATGCTGCGGCGCCTGCCCAATTATAATGAACGTCAGTCGCTGATGTTTTCTGCCACGCTGTCTCATCGCGTACTAGAAATGGCCTATGAACACATGAATGAACCGGAAAAATTACGCGCTGAAGAGGGTGACCTGATCGCCTCAGGCATCACTGAATCGATGTACCACACCAGCATGGAAGATAAATTACCGTTATTGGTTCACCTGTTGCGCGAATCCAAGGTTGAACGCGGCATGATTTTCATCAATGAAAAACGTACTGGCGAACGTGTCGCCCGCAATCTGGCACATTATGGTTTTGCCGTTGGTATTTTATCCGGTGATGTACGTCAGAAAAAACGCATGCGTATTTTAGAAGACTTCACCAATGGCAAACTGCAGCTGCTGGTCGCTACCGATGTCGCCAGCCGCGGTCTGCATATTGATGGCGTCACGCACGTATTCAACTACGATCTGCCAGAAGATGCGGAAAATTATGTGCATCGCATCGGCCGTACTGCCCGGGCAGGCGCCAGTGGTACCGCCATCTCCTTTTCATGTGAACGATTCTGCTTTGGTTTGCCTGATATCGAGACCTATATCAGTCGTCAAATCCCATTAAACAGCATCGAATCTAACATGCTGGATATCGGCAAACCCACTACTCCGAGTGCTACGGCTGAAGGCATGCAAAAAGGTGATCGTACTGAACAACACAACAGTAAACCTGGTGGACGCCCTAATGGGAATAGGCCGAACAGAGGCAGAAGACCTCAACGCAGATAAGGGTTTCCTCAGAGTGGGTCTGTTTCATTCGGACCTCCCTGAGCCTGTCCTCCTTTAGCCTTGCAGCTGCCTTTCATCCGTATAAAAACGGGCTAGCACGGCAAATAAGATGGCAGTCATCAGCATCAGAACTGTAAAAAAAAGAAAATAATCAGCTCCCGCTAATTTACTGCTGCCATCTTCATTCTGGATGAAAAAATTCACTGCACTAGTAAATAGATTCCCGGCCGCAATGGACAGCATAAAAAAGGCCATCACAAAGGACTTCATGCGCTCAGGGGCTTGTGTGTAAGAAAACTCCAGACAGGTAATTGAGATCATCACTTCGGCCGATGTTAGCAGTACATAAGCCAATAACTGCCATATGATATGCGGCGACAACCCGGCATCGATCTGCATCTGTAGCCATGTTGGAATGACAAATGCCAGCACCGCTACAAACATACCGATGGCTATTTTTCTCAATTCCGTCAAAGCAAACAATCGATCAATCGCCGGATAAATAAGATAAGAAAACAGGGGAATCAAAACCATCACTAAAAGTGGATTTGCAGCCTGCATCTGGGACGGCAAGATCGCATATCCCAAGACAACCCGATCCATATGATTGGCCTGCAACACCCAGCTTGAACCTGTCTGATCAAACAGGGCCCAGAAAACCGCGACAAAGGCATAAACAATGCTCAATCGCCCTACAGCTCTCAAGCCTTCAGCACTTAAACTCTGGCGTACAAATGCCATGCCGCCGGGTGGAATATGGGTAAATCGCCGTCTGCCAGCGCGAAAAATAAGCGTCGCCATCAACATCAACACACCTAGCAGTGGCGTTAAATAGCCCGCAGAAACAAACAGATGAAACCAGCCCTTGGCTTCATCTTCATGCATGAGTGCCATCGTGCCATCTGCATTGAGCAGATAGTTGGTCATAAACACAACCAAAATGGCACGCATACCATAGAAACTGAATCGCTCAGCCGCCTCGTTGCCAATAATGAATCCGATACCGGGCGGCAATGCTTTGGTGACTACAGGAGTAGTACGGTAATTAGATTCAGGCATGATGAATTGATACCCTAGAACCTCAGGTTTTGCAATCTTATCAGCTTATGGCAGGCCTACAACGGTTAGAGCGATCAGACTCAACAACTCACAGCATAGTTACAATCGTGCTCTAACCAATTTACGCGCAATCTGATCTGACAGCATATCAAGCCGCTTACCGAGTGGAAACGTATTATACAGGCCACCACCGTCAAAGCTTGTTGTCAGTTTGTCCGATGCAATCACTTCGCCTGCCTTAGTAATCCAAACATTAACCACCAACACATCCTGGCCTGAGACCAGATTAAAAAGCAACACGGCCACACTCTTACGCATACGAATCTGTTCAATTTCCAAATGTAGGGTCACTTCACCACCCTCTTTCCAGCGGCCAGTTTTATGCAACTGTTTTTCGGTCGCACTTTTAAGGCGAGTACTAACACGGGAGAACACCTTCTCCGACAACGTCTTATCATTCATCTTCATAAGAATAGGCCTGACTTCAGATACAAAATCGGCAACGGGCAACAGATGCGGCCTATCCGGATTACTCTTGTGATGAACCCCTTGATTCGGAATACAGCTGGCAAGCATCAGCATCAGAGGAAAAAGGAGATAAAAATTCATATTACCAAATATGATTATTCTCTGTTTCACTGCTGAACTGCCCCCTGTATGTCTCAACATTCACCCGCACTGTCATCTGCGCAACTCTCTACATCATCAGCATTAAATAAAGAATCAAGACACAAACATACGACTTTGAACTACCTAATAGATAGATAAGAAGACAAATAGCGCTATGATAGTAAGATTTAGCCTCTGAGAATGAGGAGAACGTGTGAGTTTAAACAGCTATCAAAACGTAGATCGGAAAGAACTGGCCAAAGATTTGGATGCTATTCATCGCGATGTGTTGGCACGCATGGGCGAAGATGATTTTGTACACCTGAAAAAAATGGAGCGCTGGGGACGCATTTGCTCATGTCTGGGTTATGCAACGGCATGGATCTTCCCCAACCCTGTTTCGGCCCTGTTGATCAGCCAGGGTAGCTTTACGCGCTGGACACAAATGACGCACCCGATCACCCACAAGGGTTATGATAAAATCGCCAATATTCCGGCATCCTATACCAGTAAAAATTTCGCCAAAGGCTGGCGTCGCTTTCTTGACTGGCCAGACTGGGTGACTCCTGCTGCCTGGCATCAGGAGCACGACGTATTGCACCATTATAACCTGGGCGAAAGGCTCGATCCAGATCATCTGCAACATAATATGGAGTGGTTAAGACAATCGAACATACCCATGTTTGTACGTATCATCCTGATCACCCTGTTTACTGCCGTTTGGAAAGTCGCCTACTACGCCCCCAGAACCCATAAAGAGCTACGCATCAGTCAGGCCAGACAAAACGGTGAACCAGAACCGGTTATGGTGAGAGGGGGCAGCTGGAGCCTGTTTACCAAACGCGGCCGCGCATTATGGTTCCAAAGCATTCTTCCCTATGTTGCATTTCGATTTATTTTACTGCCTTTATTGTTTTCACCACTGGGCACAACAGCAGTGATGAGTGTGTTACTGACATCGATCATGGCCGAGATCTTTACAAACATGCACTCATTTTTAGTTATCGTACCCAATCACGCCGGTGATGATGTGATGATGTTTGAGGAGCGCGGCAAAGGAAAAGGTGAGTTTTATCTGAGACAAATTCTCGGTTCCGTCAATTACCCAACCGGATCTAATTTTAATGACTTCTTTTATGGCTGGTTAAATTATCAGGTTGAACACCATCTGTGGCCCGATATACCACTAAGCCAATATCAATATGTACAACCCCGAGTAGTCGAAGTCTGTAAAAAACACGGCATCCCCTATTGCCAGCAGTCTGTCTTTAAACGCATGTTTAAAGCCATTGATATTATGGTGGGACGCAGCTCGATGTTAACACCGTTGAAATCCAGCTAAGAGTTCGGCAACCTCTCTACCAAGGCGCAATCATCACAACGGTCAGGTGAATTGTGCAGCAAGAGAGTACCCTCGCGGGGATTCATGAATAATCCGAGCTACCTTGTCCTCAGCCGGATGATGGTTATAGTCATGCCAAAATAACTGCTAGAGGTTTCACCCATGCGCTTGCTTATTGTTCTGTGTTTATCCCTGTTCATGCTCTCGTCTTGCTCATATGTACGTTATGGACTGGTGACTACAATGGATGTAATTACATCGCCATACCACGCCCTCTTTGATGATGAAGAGGATCTTGATGATTGAGCATGGGGATTCTCCGCATGATTAACACCTCACCACCTCCTGTCTAAAGCTGACTGCCCCAATCATGTTATTCCTCACTAAATCCATCGCCCTGCTGCTGCTCCCTCCGGCTGGTTTAATTCTACTTGCCGCGGTCGGTTTACTCTTTTTGAAATATCGCGGTGGCAAAGAGTTGGTTATCGTATCCTTGGCACTGCTCTGGGTGCTTTCCACTGAACCGCTACGTGATGCTTTAATATCTCCTTTGGAGACCCACTATTCGGCGTTGAAAATCAATCATCAAACACAAAAACAGTTA
>JAJFLF010000355.1 GCA_021772845.1 Mariprofundus sp. | reverse complement strand
CGAGCTGCACAGCTCGCCCCGAAAGGGTGGAGTACAGGACGTACGACATCACAAATTGGCACGGATTGCCAATTTGGACGAGCTGCACAGCTCGCCCCGAAAGGGTGGAGTACAGGACGTACGACATCACAAACAGATGATCTGTACACCCAAAAAATTATTTGCCATGAATACTGATTTCACAATGCTGATAGGGCAGGAGACCCTATGAAGGGTATTATTCTTGCAGGAGGTTCCGGTTCTCGGCTGCATCCCTTAACGCTAGCTGTGAGCAAGCAATTGATGCCGGTGTATGATAAACCGATGATCTATTATCCTCTCTCTACATTGATGCTGTCTGGGATTCGTGAAATATTGATTATTTCAACGCCGCAAGACTTACCCTTGTTTCAGCGTCTGTTGGGAGATGGTTCACAATGGGGGCTGGAGCTCTCATTTGCTGAACAGCCCGAGCCGAAAGGATTAGCACAGGCGTTTACGATTGGAAGAGACTTCGTAGGGCAAGATTCTTGTGCACTGATTCTTGGGGATAATATCTTTTATGGTCAAGGTATGATCAGGCAGTTAGAAAGTGCTGTTGATCAATCTTCGGGGGCTACAGTGTTTGCCTATCGTGTGCATGATCCAGAACGCTACGGTGTGGTTGAGTTTTGTGATGATGGCATGGCAGTGTCTGTTGAGGAAAAACCGGAGAACCCTAAGTCCAATTTTGCGGTCACTGGCCTCTATTTCTTTGATAATCGTGTTTTAGATATAGCTGCAAAGATCAAACCTTCTGCACGTGGTGAGTTAGAGATTACCGATGTGATGGCGGAATACTTGAAGGCTGGCGATTTGCATGTTGAAAAGCTTGGGCGTGGTGCAGCCTGGCTGGATACAGGGACTCATGAATCATTGATGGATGCATCACGTTATGTGGAAGTGATTGAAAAACGTCAGGGTCTTAAGATTGCATGCCCAGAAGAGATCGCTTGGGAAATGGGTTATATTAGTGGTGAGCAGGTAGAGTTATTGGCGCTACCACTAAAGAATGCTTATGGAGAGTATTTATTGAGCCGACTGAAGGAAGGTCAATAGTGATAATGAAAGAGTATATACCGCGTACGATACTAGTGACTGGTGGTGCTGGTTTTATTGGCTGCAACTATGTGCGCTATATGCTCTCCATCGATCAGAAAGTACGCATCGTTAATCTTGATGCGCTGACCTATGCTGGTTCGCTGGATAACTTAAAAGAGCTGCCTGATGAGAGTCGCCATACCTTTGTGCAGGGTGATATTTGCGATCGAGATCTGATTGATCGTTTGTTGCGTGAACATGAGATTGACACGATTGTGCATTTTGCAGCCGAGTCGCATGTTGATAACTCTATTTCGGGCCCTGAAATCTTTGTTAAAACCAATGTGCTGGGTACTTTCACACTGCTTGAAGCGGCGCGACAGTATTGGCAGGTTGAAAAGGGGTTAGATGCTTTTGAATATCGTTTTCATCATATCTCAACCGATGAGGTGTATGGGACACTGGATAAGAGTGATCCAGCGTTTACGGAAACGACACCTTATGCACCGAATTCTCCATACTCAGCCAGCAAAGCAGGTTCGGATCATCTGGTGCGCGCTTATTTCCATACCTATGGCATGTCTGTAACCACCACCAACTGTTCGAATAACTACGGCCCTTATCAGCACAGTGAAAAGTTGATTCCAACGATTATACGCAACTGCCTAAACCAGACGCCGATTCCAGTGTATGGTGATGGTTCCAATATTCGCGACTGGCTCTACGTGGAAGATCATTGCTCAGGTATTGATGCGGTCATTCGCAAAGGTACTTTGGGTGAGGTATATAATATCGGTGGCATCAATGAGTGGAGTAATATCGATATTGTGCGTTGTATCTGTTCGCTAATGGATGAGTTCAGCGACAAGTCACAAGTCACAAGTTACGAATCACTGATCACTTATGTCACCGATCGCCCCGGACATGATTGGCGTTATGCCATTGATGCTACAAAAATGATACAGGCATTGAACTGGAATCCAGTAGAAACCTTCGAGACAGGTATCAAAAAAACCGTGCAGTGGTATCTAAAACAGGGTGCGTAATGACGATTATAGAGCACCATCACGCATATCTGAAGTGGTAGTTGTGCGTGATCGGCATAAGTGGATTTGCTCCATATTGCAGTGGTTATTTTCCATCTTTACGCAAGCACCATCACTTCGTTTGCAGTATAAGTCGTAAAGGTGATTGTTAGGAGGCCGTTGTTTTGGCAATCTCTATATCGTGTGTTTCAAATGCTGACTGTATTGAATGCGTGGAAATATAGCTGTTAAGAAGTGACTATAATACTCCCCTGTTAATCACTAGTTTTATTGGGCAAATTGAAATAGTGTTCTACTCTTAGAGGGTCGGTTTTGAACAAGTTTCTTAGGGAGTGTGTAAAGTCAGATGAAAATTACTATTGCTGGAACTGGATATGTAGGGCTGTCAAATGCAGTTCTATTATCTCAAAATCATGAAGTCATTGCTCTGGATATTATTCCTGAAAAGATTGAGATGCTCAATCAAAAGCGTTCTCCAATTCAAGATGATGAAATTCAGGATTTTCTTCTTAATAAGCCACTTAACTTCCATGCTACACTTGATAAAAAAGAGGCATACGAGGGAGCTGATTTTATTGTCATCGCAACGCCGACTGATTACGACCCTGAGACCAACCACTTTAATACCGGTTCTGTCGAGGCGGTCATCAGAGATGTGCTGGAGATTAATCCTGATGCAGTGATGGTGATTAAATCGACTGTTCCTGTCGGTTTCACTGCCAGATCCAGAGAGACATACGGGTGTGATAATCTGATTTTCTCACCTGAATTTTTGCGCGAAGGCCGTGCTCTGCATGATAATCTTCATCCCTCCCGCATTGTTATAGGGGAGAAGTCATCCCGTGCAGAGGCTTTTGCCGGTCTCTTATGTGAAGGGGCAGTTAAACAAGATATCTCAGTTTTATTTACCGATTCTACAGAAGCTGAAGCGATCAAGCTCTTTGCCAACACCTACCTGGCCATGCGCGTTGCCTTTTTTAATGAGCTGGATAGTTATGCAGCTACACACGGTTTAAATTCGAAGCAGATTATTCAAGGCGTCAGCCTCGATCCTCGTATAGGTGATTTTTATAATAATCCTTCATTTGGTTATGGAGGTTATTGTTTGCCAAAAGATACCAAACAGCTCTTGGCAAACTATCAGGATGTGCCGCAAAACCTTATTAATGCAATTGTTGACGCCAACACCACTCGCAAGGATTTCATTGCCGACTCAATTCTCAATCTTAAGCCGAAAGTGGTAGGGATCTATCGCCTGATTATGAAGAGCGGCTCGGATAATTTCCGTGCCTCCAGCATTCAGGGTATCATGAAGCGCATTAAAGCCAAGGGGG
>JAJFLF010000354.1 GCA_021772845.1 Mariprofundus sp. | reverse complement strand
CACTCCATGCGGCTTCGCAACCGGCATGGCCTGCTCCAACTACAATCACATCAACGTCATCAGGGTGTTTCACGTGAAACAACTCTCCATCAAAACTACACAGCTAAAATTATAACCAATTATGGCAGCAACATAACAACTACCCAGTGTAGAATTCTTATTTATTGCCGACAACGATAAGGGCTGACTGAAAGACTAGCAAATAAAAAGGGCAGCCAATGGCTGCCCTTTTATAAATAAACCGACTATCAGACGGTTAGTTATGCAGATTTACGCTTTGCTTCCAAAAGTTGATGAACGATTGGAGATAGAATCAACTCCATCGCTAATGAGAATTTAGATGATGGAACAACCAATGTATTGCGGCGCGACATGAACGAACCGTTCAACATTGCCATCAACCATGGGAAATCAATTCCCCATTTTTCTGGTTTGCGAACTCTGATCACCATCAAGCTTTCATCCGGAGTTGGAACATCGCGAGCAATGAATGGGTTAGACGTATCTACCAACGGCACACGCTGGAAGTTGATATCCGTATTGGTGAACTGAGGTGTAATGAAATGCACATAGTCATGCATACGGGAAAGAATGTTATCAACAACAGCTTCCTGAGAATAACCACGCATACCTGTATCACGATGAATTTTCTGAATCCACTCCAGATTCACAACCGGAACAACACCCAACAACAGATCAACGTAAGGACGCACTTCTTCTACACCACCATGTAGTCCTTCATAGAACAACAGGTCAGATCCTTCGCCGACTTCACGCCAATCAGTGAATTTACCAGCATCAACACCATACAGCTTAGCTTCTTCATCATCATGTACATATGTACGTGCTAATCCACGACCTGTACGCTGATAAGAGTCAAACAACTCAGCAATCTTGTCGAATAAGTTAGATTCATCAGAAAAGTGACTTAGACGTTTTCCCGCTGCTTCAAATTCCTTGGCTTTTGCGCGAAACGTCATACGATCAAATTTATGAAAGCAATCGCCTTCGATGATTGCAGGGGTAACCTGTTCACGCCTAAAGATATGCTCTAAAGCAGCCTTCGCTGTGCTTGTACCTGCGCCGGAAGAACCGGTAACAGAAATAACTGGATATTTCGTTGACATAATCTCTCCATATAAGTTCTTTAAAAACAGGTAGTTAGAATGAATTATCTTAGACTTTTCCCCATTCCCTCGTGACAATTAACAAAAAGGATGGCCATTATGCCTTAAAACATAACTAACATTCAAGGAAAAGGGTCTTGTGAGGAGTTTAGAAACAACTCCATAGACGCTTCATACGTATCAGAATCCTGCTATTTACCGACACAAAACTCTGAAAACACCCTATCTAAAATATATTCAACATCCCCGATGCCAAGAATACCTCCCAGTAAACTCCAGGCACGTCGCCACTCCATGGCCGTTAAATCCATCTGCTCTTCATGTTGAAGCTTATCCAAACCAGCCTGCAAGTGCGCTGCCGCCTGCTGTAAAATAACCCTGTGCCGTTCACGTGTGACCAAAAGACCATCATCAGCCAAATGGGTATCTCCCAATTGCAATGCAAGTGCATCCGTTAATGTTTCGAGATTACCGTCCTTTTTTATACTTACATGCATAAAACGGTCTGGAATATCACCATGCGCTAAATCAATTTTATTCATGAGATAAATATCCACATCATCAGATACTTCCCACGTCTCTGGCCTTGAAGCATCAGCAACAAGGATAATGGCATCTGCATGTTTCGCAGTTAGCTCTGCCCGACGCACACCTTCCTGCTCAATGAGATCGTCACTCTCTCGTAAACCAGCCGTATCAGCGAGTCGAACAGGGATGCCATGCACCTCAAAATCAATTTCAAGCACATCGCGGGTCGTACCTGGTATATCACTCACAATCGCCCTATCACGCCCTGACAAAGCATTGAGCAAACTGGACTTACCAACGTTAGGAGCACCTATAATCGCCACTACAGCACCATCAAACAGGCGTTCTCCTAATGTTGCCGTTGAAAGAAGAGCATGAATCGGAGCAAGCACATCTTGTTGCATTTGCTTGGCAATCGTTTCAAAAAAATAATCAGGAATTTCTTCTTCCGGAAAATCCAGGCTGGCTTCCAGATGTGCAACTTTCCCCGTCAACGTCTGCATCAGGTGTTCAATATGTTCCCCAAAAGCACCCTGCAATTGCCGCTGTGCCTGTTTTCCGGCTCTTACAGTAGCAGCATCAATACAGGCAGCCACAGCCTCAGCTTGCGACAGATTAATTTTTCCATTTTCAACTGCTCGTCTCGTAAATTCACCGGGCTCCGCCGGAAAACAGCCCAGCTGATACAGACGCTCTAACAGTGCACGCAATAACACAGGGCTACCATGCCCCTGAATCTCAACGACATCTTCACCTGTATAGGAGTGCGGATTTGGAAAATAGACGACCAAACCGTGATCCAATACATCACCATGTTGATCCAACCAATAGGTGAATGTTGCAAGTCTGGGTTTGAGTTGTTCTTTTAATGTACTTACCTGTTGAAGAATTGGCAGCGCATCCGGACCCGAAATACGCACCATTCCAACACCACCACGCCCGGCGGGCGTAGCAATGGCAGCTATCGTTGTCTGCCGACTTTGAGGATGATCACTCACAGATAAAAAGTCGATTAATCGACATTCATCCTCTTCATTACCCAGCGCTGCTGTACAATAGCTAAACAGTTATTCACTACCCAATACAGAACCAGACCAGCAGGGAAGAACAGGAACATGATTGTGAACATAGGCGGTAGGAACTGCATAATCTTGGCCTGCATTGGATCTGGCGGCTGAGGGTTCAATTTCTGCTGGATGTACATAGAAATACCCATCAATACAGGCAGAACGAAGAATGGATCTTGTACAGACATATCCGTAATCCAACCAATAAATGGTGCCTGACGCATTTCAATCGACATCAACAGTACTTTATACAGCGCAAAGAAAACCGGGATCTGAATAAGGATCGGTAAACAACCACCAAGCGGATTCACCTTATTCTTTTTATAGAGCTCCATCACTTCCTTACTTACACGCTGACGGTCATCCCCATACAAATCCTTAATACGCGCCATTTCCGGAGATAATTTACGCATTGCAGCCATCGACTCATACGACTTTTGCGTTGGCCAAAAGAACAGGATTTTAATACAAATTACCAAAATAATAATACAAAAACCGAAGTTAGGAACGTAATCATAGATCCAGCCCAGGAAATCATGCATCGGTTTCGCAATGGGAGAGAACCATCCAAAATCAACAGAACGCTCTAGTTCAGAGCCTGCTGCTTCCAGGATTGGTGTTGCTTTTGGTCCGACGTAAAGCTTGGATGTAAAAACAGCATCCTTACCTACAACGATACCATCAACAATCAAGCCAGCCTGATAGGAGCGTCCATCACCTTTAAAGTAATACGGATAGTTTTGATCAGGATTAGAGATAAGCGCAGCAATGAAATAACGATTCATGATCGCTGTCCAGCCACCCATTGATGCCATGCGTTGCGCACCTTCTTCGTCCAGATCATCATAATCAGGCTCAATCAACTTACCATTGAACAGAGCTGTTGGACCCATATGCTCATAAAACGTATTGAGATTTTTATCAGGGAAACGTTCAACAACCTGACGATATACTTTCATACCAGCGCCATCGACAATGCGGTCTTCTATCTGAATGACATAAGAACCAGCTACCAGAGTAACCTGACGCTGCCACAAATGACCATCATCAAGTTTTGCTTGCAGTTGAACAGAGCGTTCAGACTTCTGAGTAACAGTAAATAGCTGTGCCAAAGTTCTATTCAACACACCTGCATTTACATAGACAGAGTGTCCACCATCAGCAGCCATGGTCAAAGCAGCAACATTACCTGCATCTGGCTCTAGAGATTCACGATAATTACTTAAAAGTGCCTGTGTTAACCAACCCTTATCATTCACAGTCAAGCGCATCAGGTCGTTACTGATTTCGAATGTTTGACCAGTAGGTCCATCAAAAATTTCATTG